>JAZSEI010000010.1:0-16642 GCA_045531635.1 Acutalibacteraceae bacterium | reverse complement strand
ATTCGATACTGCATTCCATTCAACAATGCCTCCTAAGGCTTATATTTATCCACTACCTTACGAATATTACGAAAAGTATCATATTCGTCGTTATGGCTTCCATGGTACATCTCACCGTTATGTTAGCAATCGTTATGCAGAGCTTACAGGTAAGTCACTAGAGGGTACAAAGATTATTTCTTGTCACCTTGGTAATGGTTCTTCAATTACTGCTATCGAAAATGGTAAGGTTATAGATACAAGTATGGGTCTTACACCACTTGACGGCTTTATGATGGGTACTCGTTGTGGTACTCTTGACCCATCTGTTGTTACATATATCGAAGAAAAAGAAAATCTTACACCACAGCAGATGAGTGATATTCTTAACAAAAAGTCTGGTTTACTTGGTATTTCAGGTGTTTCAAGTGATGACAGAGATGTTACAAAGGCTGCTGACGAGGGTAACGAAAGAGCTATTCTTGCACACGATATTCTACAGTATGAGATTAAAAAGTTTATCGGTGGCTATTATGTAGCTTTAGGTGGCTGTGACGCTATGATATTCACAGCAGGCTTGGGCGAAAATCAGGCTCATCATCGTGAAGCAATCTGCGAACAGCTTGCTTGCTTTGGTATTGAAATTGATAAAGAAATCAACAATCAGACAGTTGGTGGTAAAGAAGCAAAAATCTCTACACCTAACAGTAAGATAGATGTTTATGTTATCCCAACAAACGAAGAGCTAGTAATCGCAAGAGATACAAAAGAGATTGTTAGTAATCTATAATAATTAAAGTGATAAATTAACAGTAAAAGGGTGGTTTTTGTTAATCACCCTTTTATTAAAAATATTTATTAGGAGTATAATTATGGGATTGTTTGATTTTTTAAAGAAATCTGAAAAATCAGATGTCGAAAAATACTACGACCAACGCAATAACGCTAATAATACAGCATATAATCCAATGGGTAATCAACCAATGGGGAACCAACCACAAAATTTTGCACAGCCAATAAACCAAGGCTATGTACACCCCACACCACAAAGCGATATGTTTCCAATGCAAAATAATGCATTTCGTATGATTATAGACGATATGTTTTCAATAACAGGCAGAGGCACAGTGGTAACAGGTATGGTGGCAACAGGCGTTGTTAATGTTGGTGATGTAATTAATTTACAGCATAATGGGCTGAATATGCAGGTGCAGGTTGCTGGGATTGAACAATTCAGAAAGAAGCTGAATCATGCAAAAGAGGGAGATTATGTAGGTATTTTTCTTTATGGTGTCTTAAAAAATGACATCAGCAAGGGAGATATACTTACAAAATAAATTCTTCCTTTATAATATAATAAATTAATAAAGTTAAATACAAAACGAGGTGTTAATATGCGAAATCTTACCGACGAACAGCGTGGTATTTTTATCGAAGAATTAAAAGCAAGAACTAAACAGCAGGCTTATTATTTAGAGCTACAAATGGATAAAAAGCCAAATATTTTCGATAGCAAGTTTGGTGGCTTACCATATTGGGATTTAAGCAAGGCTTACCCAACAGATGAAAATGGCAATAAGCTTCTTTTGTTGGCACAGATAAATTTTGATAAAATAGATACAGACAGCAGATTGCCAGAGAATGGTATGCTACAATTTTTTATATGCGACGATGACCAATACGGCTGTGATTTTGATAATCAGGATGTTCAAAATAGATTCCGTGTAGTATATCACGATACAATTAATTATGATATCTCTGAAGCAGATATTAAATTTTTAAATCCACCTATTGTTACAGCTTCTTCTCAAACTCCATTACACGAGGAATATGCTGTTTCTGTAGTAAAAAAAGAAACCTATATGGATTTATTTGAATATCAATTTAATGATATTGCAACAGAAATAATTAAAGCCAAGTTTGATATAGAAAGCTTTGAGGATGTTTCTAATATATGGGAATATCTGGATGATATATCAGAGCATATGGAAGAGCTTAATTTTTCATCAAGTGGTCACAAATTATTGGGTTACCCTGTATTTACACAGGCAGATCCAAGAGGCTATAAAGAGGAGTATCAGTATTATGATACATTACTTTTCCAGATGGATACAGACTATGTAGACAACAAGTATTATATTATTTGGGGAGATTGTGGTGTAGGTAACTTCTTTATCAATCATAAGGATCTAGAGAATAAAGACTTCAGTAAGGTGCTATATAACTGGGATTGTTGTTAATTTTTTTGAAATGTGGTAATAAGTGATGAAGTTTTTTAAAAAACTCTGGGATAAACTATGCGAGCTATTTGATGTTTATCTTGTTACAAATCTTATATCTTATTTTTTAATTTACGCTTTGTCGTTAAAGTTGTTTTTTACATTTGTCGATAATATAATCCTACGAATTATTTTTGCTGCTATAAGTTTATTTTTATGTGGTTATTTACAGCAGTGGGTTATAAGTCACTTTATCGGTATTGTGATTGATAAATTTGAAAAGCTATTAAAAAAATAATCAACCGGTTATGATATCGCTTAGTGCATATATTTACATAATTCAATAAAAGTAAACCAGTGCCTTAAAAATAGTGTACTGTTCAAACTATAGACAAAGCTCCAAGAGGGGCTTTGTTTTTTTGACTTTATAATACATATTTAAACAATATATATCTTGTCACTATAATCTATTCAGTACATAATTCTTCTGCTTAAAAAGTGACAGTTTGATTTTGTTGATACACTCTTTATTAATATATATTCCAAATTTAAAAAAGCACTACTGACTTCTTGCAGTCGGTAATGCCTTTTGTTGTCATTATACTAAATACCATTTAATTTTCCTTTAGAAAGCTTTCAAGTGATTCTATTTTTTCGTCAATGCCTTTCATTCTATCGCTTACACCATTTTGACAGAGAAGCTGTTGCGTTTTTAGAGTTTCTTTTATCATTTCTTTTTCAAGCTGTTTTCTTCTTATCTTATCATCTTCTTTACATAGTAACTCAAATTTTAATGTGATATTTGGGTTTTCAATAAATTCTTCATTAAAACCAAAGTAAGCTGGATTTTTCTTAAATTCAAATAAATGTGTCGCACAACGCACTAATACAAAAACTGATTCGCCAATATATAATGGTGCAATATCTCCGTTAGTATTAACAACACTTACCTTATAAATACCAGCTCCAATGGCATCTATAAAATCCTTTGAGAAGAAATCAATTTTAATTTTCATAGTTAGTCTCCTGATTTGATGTTGATGTTATTGTAGCTATAACACAAAAAAGTCGTATTCTTAAATTCCTAAAAATTTTTAATCGACAGCAACAAACAATATAACTCATATAAATTCCTAAAACGAGTATAGCACAATATGTTAAACAGCGTCAAGTAAACCCAAAATAGGAATGTTATGCTTAATATAATCAAAAGAAGAAAATGCTATAAAGCTATGCTTAAAAAGATTGATACTATATTGCAAGAGGATAATGAACACAGAGCTTATTAATTTTTATGCTAATCTTTTAGATTGTCTTTTTTAGTTTGTTGCTTTATAATGAATATATCTAAAATTATATTTTAAGGTGGTGTTTATATGGTAAATAATATCTACAACAAGGTACTTATAATTGATGATGACGAGGATTTGTCTTTTATTATTTCTGATATGCTAGAAAGCTACGGGTATAATGTAACCTGTGCCGAAAATAGCGAAAAAGCATTTGAGCTTTTAGAGAGTAATACATATCACATTATTTTACTTGATATAAATTTGCCTGATTCAGATGGTTTTGAGATTTGTAGCGAGCTTAGACGAACCTCTACTACACCTGTAATTTTTGCAAGTGCAAGAACTAGCGAAACAGACCGTATTACAGGCTTTGATATTGGTGGAGACGATTATTTACCTAAGCCATATTCAATGAAAGAGATGTTATCCAGAGTAAATGCTCTTATAAGAAGAACCTATGGATTTTCAAAGCAAGAAAGTATTGTTACATTCGGTAATGTTAAAGTAAATCTTACTGCAAGAACAGTAACAAAGAATGGCGAGCCAGTTTCATTATCATTAAGAGAGTTCGATTTGCTTGCATTTCTTTGTCAGCATAAAAATGTTGCAATAGAGAAAGAAAAGCTGATTTCTGAGGTTTGGGGTGCGTTTTCTACAGTCGAAACATCAACATTAACTGTTCATATCCGATGGCTTAGAGAAAAGCTAGAGGATAACCCTGCAAGTCCTGTTTATATTAAAACCAAGCACAGAGTTGGTTATATTTTAGAGGTGCAAAATGAAGAATAAGCTATTTTTAGTAACAGCTGGATTTGCAGTATTTTTAATACTACTTACTAGCTTCTTTTACTTTTCGCCATCTGTTGATAATGGTCAAGCAGATAAATCGCAACAGATTGTTGCTGTTAACGAAATTAGTCAGCTTGTAAGCTCTGGTGACACAGAATTAGCTAAGCAGAAAATTGCAGACCTAGAGAAAAGCATACGAAACACCATGATTGTAGAGCAAAGCAACAATCAAATACTTGCCGTTGGTGGAGTAAGCCTTGTGTTTCTCATTGCTTTTTCACTTTACATTTATTTTGCAGTGCTAAGACCCTTTGATAAGCTCAAGTGCTTTGCAGAAAGAATTGCACAAGGCAATTTTGATGTGCCTCTTAAATACGAGCGATCAAACTATTTTGGTAAATTTACATGGGCTTTTGACAGTATGCGTAATGAAATTACCAAATCAAGAAAATGTGAAAAAGAAGCTGTAGAGAACAACAAAACAGTTATAGCAACACTTTCTCACGATATAAAAACTCCTATTGCTTCAATAAGAGCCTATGCAGAGGGTTTACAGGCTAATATGGACTCTACACCCGAAAAGCGAGAAAGATATTTGTCTGTACTTATGCGAAAGTGCGACGAGGTTTCTGAATTAACCAACGATTTGTTTTTACACTCACTTTCTGATTTAGATAAGCTGAAAATTAACGCAGAGCCTTTTGAATTGTGCAGTTTTGTTGAAACAATAGTTTCTGAAATTGCTGGCGAGCATAACGATGTTAATTTTGAAAAGCCAGATTTTGAAGCCTTTGTATCTGCCGATAAAAACAGACTTAATCAGATTATTGAAAATCTGATTAACAATTCAAGAAAGTACGCAAAAACTAACATTGATATAAAGCTTACACAGGATAACGATTTGGTTAATATTCACTTTACAGATTACGGTAAGGGTATACCCGACAGCGATATGCCTTTTATCTTCGACAAATTTTATCGTGGTAAAAATGTAGAGAGTGAACAAGGATCTGGTTTAGGACTATATATAGTAAAATATCTTACAGAAAAAATGAATGGTAAGATACTTTTACACAACCACACAAACAGCTTTGAGGCTATTGTAACATTATCAAAAAAATAAAATATTAAATATTAAATTTAACCTTAAGGATTTCTTAATATCTTTTCTGATAGAATATAGCTATCAACTAACGGAGGAATAACAAATGAAAAATACAATTCTATCAGCAAAGGAACTTTGCAAAAGCTACGCACACAACGGTGGACAAAGCCATATTTTACAGCATATAGATCTTGATTTATACGAGGGTGATTTTACTGTAATAATGGGTGCTTCTGGCTCTGGAAAATCAACTCTGCTTTACTCACTAAGTGGTATGGACAGAGCAACAGCAGGTAAGGTTATTTATAACGACAAAGACATTGTAACAATGAAAGAAAAGGAGCTTTCAAAGCTAAGACAAAAGGATTTTGGCTTTATATTTCAGCAGATGCACCTTGTAAGCAACCTTACACTTTTTGAAAATGTAGCAGTATCAGGCTATCTTGATAAAACCACCTCTGCAAATGATGTTAAAAAGCATACAGATGAGCTTCTTGAAAAAATGGGAATTTCTCATATCAAAACACATTTACCATCACAGGTTTCTGGTGGCGAACAGCAACGCTGTGCTATTGCAAGAGCAGTAGTTACAAATCCTAAGCTTTTGTTTGCAGATGAACCAACAGGTGCTTTGAACAGAAAAAACACCAACGAGGTTTTAAACCTGCTTACAGATTTAAACAAAGCAGGGCAGAGCATTTTAATGGTAACTCACGATATGAAGGCAGCACTAAGAGCAACAAGAATTTTATATCTTGAGGACGGCAAGATTATTGGCGAGCTTACTCTGCCACCTTACAATCCTGACGAAGTAAAAAGCAGAGAAGCACAGGTTAACGCTTGGCTTTCTTCAATGCAGTGGTGAGGTGCGATATGGAAATTTTAACTTTACTTAAAGCAAATATTCGCCACAAAAAAGGCTCGTTTGTAAGTATTATTATTTTAATGATAATAATTTCAATGTCCTTTACTGCTATTTTAAGCATCAAAAATAATTGCACAAACAGCATTGATAACGCACTTAAAAGCGTAAACGCAGGTGACCTTAACATAATGATAAAGGCTGATTTGCTTAGTGACGAGCTACTGGAGTCTGTAAAAAATCATTCATCAGTAAAGGATATTTATATAAAAGAAACAGTAGCAACCACCGAAGCTAAGTTTGGCAACAAGCAAGTAAACAATGCATGGATGATGCTTAAGCTGACTGACGAATATCGCTTGCTAAACGAGGATTTGTCGGGCTATGCTGATGATGTACCAGAGCTTAAAGAGGGTGAGATTTATGTTACACAGGGTGTAAGCACAACCCTTGGCTGTAATATCGGCGACAAAATCACACTAAGCACAGTCAATGGTAAATATGATTTCACTATAAGGGGCTTTGTTGTAGAGCCTATGTGTGGCAGTATGAATATCGGCTTTAAACAGGTTTTTATAAGTGATGAGGATTTTGACAGACTTCACACAGAGGCAGTTGAAAAAACTACCGAGGATAAAACAGCCGATTATAGAATGGTTCAGATTTATAAATCTGACGAAAGCATAAGCGATATCAAGTTCAAGCGTCAGCTTAACCTTGACACAGGAATTCTTGATTACGCCTATGCCTCACTTTCAAGAACTCAGTCATTCGATGTTACAAATATTTATCCAGACATTATTCTAAAGGTTCTGCTTATTTTCGTAGCCTTTCTTGTAGGTATTATTCTTATTGTTATGGCTCATTCTATTTCTACAAGTATCGAAATGGAATATACAAGCTTAGGTGTACTTAAGGCACAGGGCTTCTCAGAAAACAAAATCAAAGTAATTCTGGGATTGCAGTATATTTTTGCAGAGATTATCGGTGCGATTATCGGCTTAGTGTTGGCAATACCATTCATTAAATTCTTCGGTAACATTTTTCAGCCTGTTTTAGCTATCCCAACCGAAAATAATATATCAATTTTAGTTAGCTTCTTATTTATTATTGCTGTTCTTGCTGTTTCTATAGTCTTTATACTTGTTTCTACACACAAGGTAGGCAAAATATCACCTATGAAAGCAATTTCTGGTGGCAAAAACGATGTTTACTTCGCAAGCATATTAAACGCACCTATTACTAAAAAAACGTTATCTTCTAGCCTTGCTTTAAGACAGTTTACTTCTAACAAACGTAGATATATAGCCACAATGGTTATTATTGCTATTCTTATGTTTTTTATGATTACTGTAACTGTGCTTGGCAACGCTGTTGAATCAAAATCATCTATGGAGGCTATGGGTATATCATTCGCTGAACTGCAAATCCATTATAAAGACAGTGTATCAGACAACACAGAAGAAGAAATTGAAAGCATAATTACAAAGCACTCTGAAATAGAGAAAAAATTCAATTACACAACTATGTCTATGTCAATAAATGGCAATTCTTATTTCTGCGATGTATATAAAAACCCAGAGTCTATTATTATGGAAGAGGGAAGATACCCACAGTATAACAACGAAATTGCTGTTACGGATATTCTTGCCGAGGAGCTTGAGGTAAAAATAGGTGACAAAGTAACTGTTTCGAACAAAAGCTTTAAGCAGGAATGTGTTATTACAGGAATAAGTATTAACGCAAACAATATGGGACTTAACTTCTCAATGCCTTTTGATTGTGCCAAAAAGCTAGATGTAAAGGACGTTCTCCACTGTGGCTACAGCATTAATAATTCTTCAGAGTGTGTTGCTATTGCCGATGAGCTAAACGATAAATACTCTGATATCTTGACAGCTAAAGGCTCTGAGTTTGATTCTATGATGGAAACCTATGCTGTTGTAAGAAATGCAATGACTGCTATAATTTATGTGATTTCTATAGTATTCTCACTTGTAGTAGTAATGATGGTCTGCAAAAAAGCCTTTTTACAAGAAAGACGAGATATAGGCATTTATAAATCACTAGGCTTTACATCAAGCAAGCTTCGTTTACAGTTTGCAGTAAGATTTTTGATTGTGTCTTTAATTGGTTCAGCCTTTGGTATTATTTTAAGTCTTTTATTTACAGAAAATGCACTTACTGCTGTGTTCAGATTAACAGGCATAAGTAGCTTTAACGCACAATTTACTGCAATGTCATTTATTGTACCAATTTCGATTATCGCTGTAAGCTTCTTTGCCTTTGCTTATTTTGCATCACGCAAAATAAAAAGTGTAGAAATTAAAGAGCTTGTTATAGAATAACAGATTAAGGTGCTACTTAATTTTAAAATTTAAATTAATTGGTTTTAATTCGCTGTTTTTTATTGAATGCTAGATATTATAACCTGAATTAAATTACAAATGATATATTAATCTAGGTACAGTTTGTATATAGAAAATATAGAAATGGAAGTATTAAGCATTTCTGTATAAAGGTTATTACAAGCTGTACCTTGTTTTTGCTTAGTATAAATGGTGTTTGGTATTAAGTTGTTATTACAACTTTTGTTATGGGATTTTTGATTGAGTAAGTTTTGTTGACTAAGATAAATTATTGTGGTAAAATTACAGAGATAGGCTTAAGTGAGTTGTGAATACGAAAGTGAGCTGTGAATATGAAAAAGTATAAATATGTTATAGTTTCTCCTCAAAATAAACATGGTGGAGTTATTGTATTACATGCTTTGTGTAGATATTTATCTGAACAAGGGGAAGACGCTAAAATATTTTATCTGGACAAAGGCTATAATTATAAGAATGACTTGCTTGTTTGGCTTTATTCTAATGTTTATTCTGTTAAGAGTATTTTTAAAGCTTTTTTCAGTAAAGCCCCAAAAACATATATGCTCGACTGTAAAAGAAAATGGCTACCCTTTATCGACAAAAAAACAATAGTAATATACCCCGAGATTACCTATGGTAATTTTTTTAAGGCTAAAAATGTTGTTAGATGGTTGATGTATCATAATCAGATTTATAAGCAAGAGGGCGAAAAAACTATTGGATACGATAAGAATGATTTGTTTTTTTGCTACAGAGATATATTCAACGACGAAAAGCTTAACCCAAGCTGTCGAAAATTATCATTAACATATTTTGACTTAGATACATATAAAAAATATAATCATGATCATCGAAGTGGTAAATGCTATATTGTTCGTAAAGGTAGAGAACGAACTGACTTGCCAGATGAGTTTGATGGGCCTATAATTGATAATTTATCAGAAGAAGAAAAGGTTAAATATTTTAATAGTTGCGAATATTGTATAAGCTATGATACACAAACTGCCTATTCACAAATTGCAGCATTGTGTGGCTGTGTTTCTGTTGTTATTCCTGAGGAAGGTAAAACCAGAGCAGATTATAGAGAATCAGAAGAAATTGGTTATGGTGTGGCTTTTGGAATGTCTGAACAAGAAATTGCGTACGCTAAAGAAACTGCACCATTAGTTGAGCTATACTATAAGAAGCTAAATGAGGAAAATAATAGAGATACAAAGAATTTTATACAAGAATGTGAAAAATATTTTAATTAAAATTAAAACGGATATTAATATTAACATAAAGAAAGTAGGATATATATGAAAAAGTTATTATTGCTAGGTGGTTCAAGATATATTGTTCCGGTAATCGAAGCTGCTCATCGTTTAGGTATATATGTTATAACTTGTGACTATTTACCAGATAATATAGCACACAAATATTCTGATGAATATTGTAATGTTAGCATAGTAGATAAGGATGCTGTATTGGAATTAGCAAAACAAAAGGATATAAACGGAGTAATGTCTTTTGCTTGTGACCCAGGTGTTGTTACAGCTGCATATGTTGCAGAAAAACTTAATTTGCCATTCCAAGCGTCATATAACTCTACATCTATTTTGCAAGATAAAGGTTTGTTCAGAAAGTTTTTAGAAGAAAATGGTTTTAATACTCCTCGTGCAAAAAGATATTCTGAAAAGAATATACCAGCAGCAGATATTGATTATTTTACTTGGCCAGTTATTGTTAAGCCAGTTGATTCTGCTGGTAGTAAGGGTGTTTCTCGAGTTGATAATCCAGCTGAGTTAGATAAAGCGATTGATATAGCTATATCTAATTCTATCAACGGAATGTTTATAATTGAGGAGTTTATTACATTTGATGGCTATCATTCAAGTGCTGACCCATTTGTGGTTGATGGTAAAGTTGAATTTATAACATTTTCTGACCAGCTTTTTGACAAAGAAGCAGAAAATCCTTATACACCTGCAATGATAATATGGCCATCAACAATGAAAGAAAGTCACCAGGATTACTTAGCGAAAGAAATTCAACGACTTGTTGATTTGCTTAAGCTTGATACCGGTATTTACAATATCGAAACCTGCGTAGGTATAGATGGAAAACCATACATTATGGAGGTTTCTCCACGAGGTGGTGGTTGTAAGATAGCCGAAATACAAGAGCTTGCTTATGGCATAAAGTTTATAGAAAACGAAGTAAGAAAAGCTGTTGGTATGCCTTTATCAGCTGTATATCAGTCAAAGATAGATGGTGTTTGGTGTGAGATGGTTATACATGCTCAACCAGGTCAAAGTGGATATTTTAACCATTTAGAATTAAATGAAGAAATTCAAGATAAATATGTTAAAATTATCGATATGACTTCTCAAAAAGGTTCAGAGGTTCTTCCTTTTACTGGAGCTAATATGTCTTTAGGTGATATGTTTTTGAGATTTGATACTCGTGAAGAATTAGATAATGTTATGAATAATGTTAAAAGCTGGATGAAAATACATTTAGATAAATGATATAATGGATTTTAGAAAAATGAATATTGAAATAATACAAAAATATAATAAAGAAGAAATTAAAGATATAATAGCTTTATGTGATGATGCTTTTGTTGAACCTATTTCACAATTGGATAACTTTGATTTAATGCTTAACAAGCTTAGCGATTTTTCTGTGTTTCTTGCAGCTTATATAGAAAACGAAATTGTAGGCTATGCTGCTTTTTACGCCAATGATATGGAGAATAAAATTTCATATCTCACATTGATTGGTATCAAACCAAAATTTCAAAGTATGGGTATTGGATATCAACTTTTAAATTATTGTGAAAAAGAAAGTATAAACAGAGGCATGCTACAAATGAAGTTAGAAGTGAAAAAATACAACGAAAATGCAATTAGATTTTACCAAAAGCATGGTTTTGTCTATTTGTGTGAGCATGACGAAAATAGCTTTTATATGCTAAAAAGCCTTAGCTGATATATTGCCCCCAATTGTGCTTATAGCTCAATTGGGGGCAATATAAATTTATCAGTATTGCTGTTTAGTATAACTTATATGTACTAATTCTTCTGTACCAATATCAGTAAGCACTGCCTTTAATTCTGGGTAAGGCATAGCATATCGTTGAGATAAATAACGAAGCGAAGCAGCAAGCTCACCATCAGGACCACCATACTGAGAAGCTATAATCTGTGCAAGCTTTGGGTTAGGATTTTTTATATTGATTGGGTATTGAAGCTTTTTTTCGTATTGCCACATATTAACAGTCCTCCTCTAATGGTGAATCCCAAGGCCATGGGTTTGCAATCCAAGCCCATCTGTTGCCGTCTTCTGCTGAAGGGGCTAATGGTCCAAAGCGATATTCATATTCTTTCTTTAGCTCACGTGATTTTGCTTGATATTCTTCAAGCTTGTGAGCTATATTAATATTATCTGGGTGGGTATTAAGAAAAAGGTGCAGGTCAGTTAACGCAAAATCAACTGTTGCAATTTTTCTCATTAATAGATCTCGTTCATTCATTTGGTGCCACACCCCTTAAATGGTTTGTTTAAAACAGTAAACATTGTTCCAAGCACAAATCCTTGTTCTTTAGAATACACATTGTCATTATTCTGAAAAGGTACATACGCCATTGCTTCAGAGGCGTCAGTCGGGAATTTTGTCATGATTTTGCTTGTAGCCTTATTTGTTTTTTCAAAACTATAGATTTCGTCAATCATTTTACTTCTCCTTTCTTAAATAGGCTTATCCTATAATATGCACTAACAGTAAAAAGTGTTAATAACACCTGTGAATACTCGTTCATTGATAAGCTACACTAATATTGACAAAGTTTTTTTAGCAGAGTATAATAGCCTAAAAAGATTAAAGGAAGTGTTCAAAATGAAATCCAAAAAGCTATTAAAGACTGTTTTTGGTGGACTAATGTCAGCACTTGTATGTGTGGCTACTGCTGTTTTGGTTATTCAACTGCCTACAGGTGGCTATGCGAATTTGGGTGATTGCTTTGTGATTATATCATCTTGCGTTTTAGGGCCAATATATGGTGGTTTGGCTGGTGGAATAGGTAGTGCATTTGCAGATTTATTCCTTGGTTATGGCATTTATGCACCGTTTACATTTATAATTAAATTTAGTATGGCTGTTGTAGCATATTTAATTATTAAAACTACAAAGAATAAATCCTTTGTGTCACAAATAACATCATTAATTATTGCTGTAATAGTGGCAGAGCTTATAATGGTTGGTGGCTATTTTGTTTTAGAAGTTTTTATGTATGGAATAGAAGGTGCCATAGCAAATGTAATTGGTAATGCAGTTCAAGCTCTTTTTGCTTGTGTGTCTACAACAGTTGTATATTCGGCAATGAATAAAGCACGACTTTTTTCTTACATAAATAAGCTTTTGCTTGTTAAATAAAACCAAAAAATCTATTTACAAGTGTAATATTTTTTGGTATAATACTACCATTGGATATCTAAAGTAGAATTTTAGGTATTGTTCTGAGTTTTATGATAAAATTATATAAAGAAAGAATTTGATTGAATGCCCGAAGAAAAACGCAGGCGTAAACGAAAAAGTTTTAAAGGGAAGAGTTTTATAATTCTTCCCGTTATATTTTTAATATCAATATATTTGATATTATATGTTGTACTTATACCTTTTCTTCCTAAAATAACAGAAATGGTAAAGCTGTTGTTTTCTTAAAATAAAGAAAATATAGCTTGCTTAAGTAGTTGTGTACAACAGCGTTTTATGCGCCTTTACCGTATAAAAACTACTAAAAATAAAAATCATATAAATATGCTGTTGATGTTAATTGGTAATCACTATTGTTAATAGTTAGGAGTCTATGTAATGGCAAGGAAAAACTCTTCACAAAAAAGGAAGATTGTTAATACATTGCTTTCTTTTTTACTGTCTTTTTTGTTGTTTGTACTTACTATAATGTTAATAATGCAGGCTGTAATTTTTAATCGTAGTACAATGATAAACACGATAAACGAGTCAGGATATATTCAAGAAAAGAATCAGGAAATAATATCAGCCTTAAAGAATTCGTCTAATAATATTGGGTTAGATGATAGTTTCTTTAATGGTTTAATAGAGGATTCACTTATTCACAGAGATACTGTAAAATATATTGAAAATTATTACAGTGATAGTGGCAGTGATATTGATGCTACTGATTTTAAAGAAAAATTAAACAAATCTATTAATAATTACATAGTTAGAAATAACATTGATAAAAGTACAATAAGCAAATCAGATCGAGAGCTTTTTGTGAATAATGCTTCAGAAATTTACAAAACAACTCTTGAAATGCCGTTGCTAAACACCTATGAAAATTATTTTGTTGCAGTAAAAAATTATCTGCCAACAGCAATGCTTGTAGCAGGGATATCAATTGTAGCTATATGCATAATAATTTTTATAGAATCAAAATGGAAGCACAGAGCGTGTAAATATCATTGCTATGCAACAACTACAGTTGCGTTAGCAACAGCTATACCTGCAATTGTTTTAATTATAACAGGTGTAATTAACAAGCTTAATATACCATCCGTGGCAGCTAATAAAGTGTTTATAGCATTAGGAAATAGTATGAATTATATGTTGATTTATTTTTCTGTTTTCTATGCGATTGTTTCTATAGCGTTATACTGCTTATATAGATATTATCGTTCAAAAAGATCTTCAAGACTATAATTTAATCAATAAAAAAGAGGGCAGTTAATTCTGTCCTCTTTTCTTTATATTTAATTTATTATATATTGTCTTTGTGAATTTAATTTTTAAAATTCTGTAAAATATAACTATGATGTTTATGATGAATTGTTAAAATCTTGAATTGTCGAAATATAAGTGTTATAATTTTAAAAATATTCTTATTTTTCTATATTTTATCGGCTTATATTTTTTTGCTAAAATAAGCCGATATTTAATATATAGGAGGTATTATATGCTTGAAAAATCTAAAAGCTTTACGCCTGATATTAAAATAGGTTTATCAACAGCTCAGGTTAACGAGCGTATTGCCAACGGCGAATATAATAAATCTGCCACATTAAAAACAAAGTCATATTCACATATTTTAAAGGACAATGTTTGTACACTTTTTAATCTTATCAATCTTATATTAGCTGTAGCAGTATTTATGGTTGGGTCATATAAAAATACACTTTTTCTTGTTTTGGTAGTAATTAACGCTTTAATTGGTACAGTGCAAGAAATAAGAGCCAAAAAAACAATAGATAAGCTTTATATTGTCAACACAGCTACAGTAAAGGTAGTTAGAAATAGTGAAGTAATAGAAATACCTACAGATGAAATTGTGCTTGATGATGTTATGATTTTATCCTCAGGTCAACAAATCCCCACAGACTGTATTGTAGCAGACGGCTATTGCGAGGTTAACGAATCGCTTTTAACTGGTGAGTCAGAGCCAGTTTATAAAGCTAAGAACGACAAGCTTATCTCTGGTAGCTTTATTGTAAGTGGTAGCTGTACAGCCATAGCATACAAGGTAGGTAACGACAACTACGCATCACACATATACAATGGTGCAAAATATGTAAAAAAGATAGACTCAAAAATTATGAATGCTGTTAAATTTATAATCAAAACAATGTCTATTGTTATTTTCCCAGTTGGTGCGTTGCTTTTTTGGCGTCAGTATATGGCTAATGATTATACAGATATTGCAAATGCAGTTGTGTCTACAGTGGCAGCACTTGTAGGTATGATACCCGAGGGTCTTGTACTGCTTACAAGTACAGTGCTTGCAGTTGGAGTAATACGACTTTCAAGACAAAAGGTTCTTGTGCAAGAGATGTATTGTATAGAAGCCCTTGCAAGGGTAGATGTTCTATGTCTTGACAAAACAGGCACAATTACCGAGGGCTGTATGGAGGTGCTTGAAACACGAGCAACTAAAAACTACAGCATAGACAAGCTTGAAAATGCACTTAATGCAATAGCAGAATTTTCTACCGACAGTAACTCTACTATGAACGCAATTAAAAGTAAATATACAGCAAAAACTGGCTTAGCACCAAAGGATATCGTTGCATTTTCGTCAGATAGAAAATGGTCGGGAATAAGCTTTAAAAATAATGGAGCATTTGTACTTGGTGCAGAGGAATTTATATTTGGCAAGAATAATAATGAGCTTAAAGAAATCACACACGATATTCCAAAGGGCTACCGTGTGCTTGCAATAGGCTATTCAGAAAATGATTTTATAAACCGAGAGCTACCAAAAAATCTACATCCGATTGGTGTAATAGTTTTAAAGGATAAAATCAGAAAAGAGGCTAAAGCCACACTTGAATATTTTGATAAGCAGGGTGTAGATTTAAAGGTAATATCAGGTGATAATGTAGAAACCGTAGCTTCAGTAGCAACTGAAGCAGGACTAAAAAATGCTGATAAGGTTATAGACGCTACAACTTTAAAAACAGAAGATGATATTTACGAGGCTGTCGAAAAATATTCGGTATTCGGCAGAGTTACACCAAATCAAAAGCTACAAATGGTACAGGCTATCAAAAAACACGGTCATACAGTTGCAATGACAGGCGATGGTGTAAACGATGTGCTTGCTCTTAAAGAGGCAGATTGCTCGGTTGCAATGGCAAGTGGAAGTCAAGCTGCAAGGTGTGTATCACAGCTTGTTTTGCTAGACTCTAACTTTGCGTCTATGCCAAAGGTAGTTGCAGAGGGCAGACGCTCAATAAATAACATTCAGCGTTCAGCCTCATTATTTTTAGTAAAAACAGTATTTTCAACCTTGCTTTCAGTGATTTTTGTATTCTGTGGTGCGTCATACCCGTTTATGCCAATACAAATGACACTTATAAGTGCGTTTTGCATAGGCTTTCCCTCATTTGTGCTGGCACTTGAGCCTAACGAAAATAAAATTGAAGGTAACTTTTTACTTAATATTTTCAAACGAGCCATACCTGGTGGTGTTACGGTTGCACTTTCTGTAGTGCTTGTGACTATATTGGGGAATATATTTAATTTT
>JAZSEI010000129.1:0-3870 GCA_045531635.1 Acutalibacteraceae bacterium | reverse complement strand
AGTATATATCTAATAATCCGAATTTTGTTGAATAATAAAAATTGTAATGCTGAACTTTAATTAATACGAGAATAAAGACAGCACTCATTCTTTTATTCCTTTTACTCTTAAGGATAATTAAAATACATTTTTCAAATAAAGACACTAAAAAGCAGCCTCTGAAAATAGAAGCTGCTTTTTAATGTTATTCTTTTTAGTGTTATTTATGTTATTTCACTTTTACAAAATATGTATCAAGTATCATTTTAAAGAATCTATCTGTGTCAACATAATATTCTGCATATTCTTCACCTGCAACAGCTTCACCAGGAACCTTTACATAGTTTGTGTTTATTGAAAAGCCTGAGTCCATAAATATACTTGCAAGATATGTTACCTTGCTTGCGTCTATGTCTGTTCGTGCATAAGGAGAAGCATCACTATACAGGTTAAGAGGTGTTCTTATATTATGTTTTGTTTGAAAAATAGCTTGATGAATAAACGATTCTATATAGCTTTCTTGTCTATCCATACGTAAATTGTTCTGGTTAGCATCACCTTCTATATCTCTGCTTCGTACATAGATTTCTGCTTGTTTACCATTTAATGTAACTGTTGCACCTTTAACTAGATGAGAATCGTATTGTGATAGATCCTCTATTACAGTTACAGGTACTCCACCTACGGTATCATTAAGTATAGGTATAGCATCAAGGTCTATTGACATATACGAATTCATTGGAATACCAAAAAATATTCTTGATACAGAACGCATTAAATTTTTGTTGCTTAATTCTCCTCCACCACCATAAGCATGTGCAAGACAAAGCTGCATTTCTTCATAACCAGTGAAATTACCCTCTTCGTCGCAAATGTTAACATCTACCATAGCGTCACGAGAAACAGAGAAAAGCTTGTATTTACCAGTTTCTGTATTTAAAGCCATTACAAAAATTGCGTCGGCTTGTCCAGCAGTACCAAGTACACCTTCTTGGTGCTCTTCTGTGTGCATATCTATACCGGACAAAAGAATACTTGTAACCTTGTTGTTGTATTTGTATTTATTTCCATTATATACTATATATTCACCTTCTACCGTAGCATTTGCAGGTGGGGAAATTGTTACATTATTATTTTCACCGATTAGGGCGTTTTTACCTGTTATCAGTAATACACTAATAGTAATGATTGTTATCAGTAGAACAGAAATAACAGATGCACCTACACCTATGAAAATTTTAAATTTTTTACTATACTTCTTTTTTGGAGAGATAGATACATTTTTTTGTTCTTCTTTTTTATGATTTTTATTTGTAGAACGATAAACAGCTACAGGGATATTACTATCGTTTTTTACAGAAAATGAATATCTTTTTTTGATATGTCTATTTGTACCTTTTGAATCATCAATAATGTCATCAGTTATTTTATTACGAGATTTTCGTGAATCAACCTGAGACTTACTGGTGTGTTCAATGCTTTTTTTCTCCTTCGAATCATTTAATTCATTGGTATCTTTTATATTTTCTTTAGTGTCTTTTAAATCATTGTTTTCATTTGTATCAATATTCTGCAAATTCTTCACTAATTAACACCCCTTGTACAAGATAACGAGAAGTAGTAACATTACCAAAGCAGGTGCTTAAGGTAATGATTTTATCATCAACAGTTAAGTTTAAATCTCTAGTATTTCGATAAACTGTTGATGTAGGATTCTGAGCATATTTTAGATACTTTTCATAAACTTCGCTGTCTTCGAAATTATATGCATCAAGAATATGTCTGTCATCATACTCATATGCAGCAAAAATCTGATATGTTAGTGTTCTGTCTGGTAGATAAATATAGATGAATTGATTATTATCAAAAAATTCTTTATCTCTGAAGTCGTGCAAAGCTCTAAACATTGAGCCATTAAGCATATTATGACCATATAGCACGGTATTTCTATCAGTAAACTCCTTGCTATTCGCTTTTTCGGTATAAATGCAACCAGCAAAGGCACTTTCTTTAAACATATTATGATTTAGATAATATGTATCATTATCTCCAGGATATTGTGCTATTGGGTAGTCTATCATAGTGTTAGGAATCCTAATCCACGCATATAAATCTGTATTAATCTCCCACAGCTTACTAAAGTTTATACCTCCATTTATAGTATCATATACTTCAGGAGGGGCTACATTATCTAGTGGTGCATCAGGAGAATCTACATATACTGTAGGTTCGGTTGCATCTGTAACATACGATAGAGCACCAGAATATTCGTCGCCACTTTTGTATAGGTTAATTAAATACCAACAAGCATATCCTAGTGCACATATCATAAGAATGATTGCTGTTACAAAAATTACCTTCCACATAGTTTTAGAATGAATCTTTTTCTGTTTCATATTGCCACCTTGTCCAAATATTTAATAATAAAATAAAAACCACGCTATTATAACCTAGCGTGGTTTAAATTTTTAGGATAATTAATCGCTTATTTTTTTCTTAGCAACAACTGCCAAGCCACCACAAGCTAAAGCAGCTAAAGTAGCGTAAACTGCAGAATCTGCTGAAACACCTGTGCAAGGTGAACACTTACCAGTAGTAGTAGTAGATGTCTTATATGTATAGCAAGGACTTTTCAAAGCAGATGCAGACACAGTACTACAAGCTAAAACAGTAGCAGTAACAGCAATTACAACTAATTTTTTCATCATAAATATCCCTCCTAAGTGATTATTTAGGGTACTCCTATATAACTAACAAGAATTATACCACTTATTTTATTGTTTGTAAATAAGTTTTTTAAAATTTTATTCGATTTTATTTTTATATTTTAATTTAACTTATATATAGTCTATACAATATATAATATATGCTTATTACTTGAAAATCAAGATAAAAAGGGTTAAAATAACAATATTATTAATGTAAAAGGTGATACAGAATGGATTTTAACGACGCTAAAAATCGTGTAGAATTTTTAAGTAAAGAAATTAATTTTCACAACGATAGATACTATAATCTAGATGACCCGATTATTTCTGACTATGAATACGACGCTATGATTGCAGAGCTTGAAAAGCTTGAGGAGCAATTTCCACAGCTAAAAAAGCAGGACTCCCCTACTAATAAAGTAGGTGGTAAAGCATCTGATAAATTTTCTGAGGTTGTTCACACTGTACAAATGCAAAGCTTGCACGACTCATTTTCTCACGATGAACTAAGAGATTTTGATAATAGAGTAAGACAAACAGTTGGTGCTGTTGAGTATGTTGTAGAGCCAAAGATTGATGGTTTGTCAGTTTCTTGCGAATATGAAAACGGTGTTTTTGTAAGAGGCTCTACTCGTGGAGATGGCTTTACAGGTGAAGATATTACAGATAATTTATTAACGATTAAGTCACTACCTAAAAGATTAAATCAACCTATTCCCTACCTTGAAGTGCGTGGTGAGGTTTATATGAGTAATTCTAGCTTTTTAACATTGGTTGAAGAGCAAGAACTTAACAACGAAAAAACTTTTAAGAACCCTCGCAATGCTGCTGCTGGTTCGTTGCGTCAAAAGGATTCTAAAATTACTGCAAAAAGAAATTTAGATATTTTTGTTTTTAATATTCAGCAAATTAATGGTGTAGAAATAAATACTCACAAAGAAGGTCTTGAGCTTCTTACATCACTTGGTTTTACTGTTCCTAGCTCTTACCATGTTTTTGATAGCATTGAAGCTGTTATTGAAGAAATTGAGAATATAGGAAGTACACGAGGAGAATTAAGCTATCAGATTGATGGTGCAGTTGTTAAAGTGAATGATTTTTCTATGCGTACAGCACTTGGTAGCACAGAAAAATTCCCTAAATGGGCAGAAGCATATAAGTATCCCCCTGAAGAAAAGGAAAC
>JAZSEI010000065.1:0-11061 GCA_045531635.1 Acutalibacteraceae bacterium | reverse complement strand
GCCTGTGTGGTATGGTCTTATGGTGTATGTGCTTCGTCCTTGGCTTTCTTGTAGTTTAATGGATGTTCCTGATGAACTATACTTACCCGAACCTATCAGGTTCAATCCGTTTGTAAGTGCACAATTAAGAATAGTTACTCCTCGTGAAATTGCTGTAGCATTGTAAGACGCAATCTGCAATAAAATACTATCCTCACTCTTTATTAAGAAAACCTGCACTTCTCTACCTTTTGTGTCACTTCCATCGTCAAACTCGTATTTAACAATATCTGTATAGTCTGTTGTTTCTGAATAAGAGTCATCGCCAGTCTTTGAAGCAACTTTAATTTTTAAAATAGCAGAACCTACTAGTGATGAGGGCTCTAGGGTTATGACCAGTTTGTTGTACTCTAGTGTAATAAGTTGATTTTCATAGCTTACATCCTCTATAACCTTAAACTGTGCCACACTGTTATTTACAAAGAAATCTCTTAAAGCTTCAAGGAACGTAACTCTTGAATTATGATTTGAAATTACTGTATTTATGTATGCCATTTTATATATCTCCTTCTGTGTATAGTGTGTATGGGGTTGGGGTAATGGTTAAGTCAGAAGTTGATGTATTTGTACCCGATTTCACTGTTTTGAATGTCGATGTAAGTCCTATACGCCTTAACAAATCCTCACAGTTTTTGTTGTAATACTTAACTGTAAGCGTGCCACCCTCGGTAAGCTTTACACCTGCAACCACATCATCAGCAGTAATTTCAACCTCTGTCGTTGTAACATCTATAACATTGCCTGTGAGTTGGTCTATAAGTTCTTCATCGTCTGTTCGAGTAAGTGTTGTATTACCTCCACCACCTGAGATTGTTATTGTTACTGGAGAATTTTGGGCGATTGCTGTGGTTGGTACTGTATACGCTTCGTTTGGTGATAATGTGACTATATCTGTAATGTAACGCATACACATAAGCGACTCAGGTATAGCCTCTGATTTAATTGCAAGCTTATAACCAATATAATATGTAGGTGGTATATCTGAATTAGTGATCTGTAAATAATTACTTCTTACAATCGATTTATCAAATGTAAGTCTGATATATTTTGCGTTATAGTTATTAACCACATTGGTATATATACCTACATTGTCATATCTCATTAATCCCTCAGCAGTTTTCGTGCGATACAGCTCATAGGTTTCGCAGGTAACAGGCTTGCCTGTTCCGTCATAAAAATATAATGATGTACCATTTGCGAACGGGATAAAATCAGTTGTGTAGTAATTAGTGCTATCTTTTGAAATACCACCATAGTTATTAAGCTCACCTATTACAGACTTCTTGTAGTCAAACAAATTCGCTGTTCCTGGCTCTGTGACATCTTCAAACTTGCTATCTGCAATATTGAGTCTTGTAGGTAGCGCACCATAACCACCACGAGCACTAATTATTTCACTATAGTTATCAATCATTCCAAGCGTTGCATCATATCTGCTTTCGCAAACCCTCAAAAACTCTGACCATTGGCGATTAAACTCCTGTAAAGATAAGGTATACAAAGCTTGGCTGTATGTTCGTTTGTCGTTTACAGTCTTAATAGTGCCACCAGCCAACATCTCAACATCAGCAAGTTTTAAGTACTTAATGCTGTCGCTTGAGGTAAGCGTTGGGTAAACATCAATACCACCTGTCATCCATTCAGCTTTAATGGTACGCTCATCCTTATCAAGCTTTAGAACAATGCTATCTTTACGCTTGCTTACATTATCAGTTGGATTTGTTAGGTATATATTAGTATCATTGTTGTACCAATGACCAGCTATTAAGGCATAGCCAGCAGGCACTACTATTCTATTGCCTGTGCTGTAAACCCTCATACAACTTCCAACAACACCATCAGAGAAAAAGGTATTAAGATACTCAGCAAAATCATCTGCCGAATAGGTAAAATCACCATCTGCATCACCAGCACGACGATTAAAAAATCTTGCTCTTTCTGACATTTAAAAACCTCCTTTAAACACCTATTTAACGGTTGGTAAAAAGCTTTTAATAACTCTATTAAGGTGCTCCTGTGCTGTTCCGAATGTCAACTTTATAGACACTGAATTAGCTTCGTAGCATTCCTCGACCTCGGTTATTCGCTTATCTTCCATTTTGTTGATTTTCTTATCGGCAACCGTAACTAAGTCGCCTAACTCAAAATGCTTTCCATAAATAAAAGAGCCTGACAGGTTGTAATCAGCCGTCATGCTCTCATTTGTTTTATGATCTAATAATTTGTGTTTGCCCTCATCTGATAGAGATAGCGTTTCATCCGTTTCGGCAGCCTCAAGAGTGCCACAATCTATAAATATTTCGTTGCGTTCCAATCCTGTAGGCATAGTATCATCATTGGTGACAGTAAGCACAAGCCTGTCCTCGTCCTCACCAACACCACCTGCATAAGCTACATTTTTAAGCTTGGTTATATCATCATCACAGTTAATATTATTGATACTTTCAAAATCCTGTGACATAATAACTCGGCTGTTTTCACTTTGGTTTGCAGAACGGTCAACACCTTGCAGTATATCAAACACAAGGCATTTGCTTTCAAAATCAATATAAACCTTGTAGCCCACATCTGTGTATTCACAAACACTCTGTAGTACCTCATCTAGCTGTTCATACCTGCTCATCCACACAGTTCTCATTCCTCGTTGCTCATCTTCAGGGATTTTTAGCCCTATATAACGTGGGTCTGTTGGTGAAGATGGAAAGCACGCTCTTACAAAGGTTTTAAGAATTGTTTCTGCTGATACTGGCTCAATGCTGACTCCATCAACATTTTTAGGTACACAGAAATAACCGTGATTTGCTTTATCTGTATACGGTATAGTGATTCTCTGCGTCATAATACCATTTAAGTGGTAGCCTTTAACTACAGTTTCAACACCCTTGTAGCTGACATTATGCGATACAGATTTGATAATACCCACTTTATCTGGGTTATTATCAAGCATAATAAATCTGTTATTAGCTATATGTTCGTTGTAGTAAGCTAGGTGTAGCTCAAACTCTCCATAGCTTTGCCAGCTTCTTTTAAAGCGTAATGAAGTATAGGTGTCTATCTCTGTAAGTAGTTCAAAATCCTGTGATAATACTTTAACAGCAGGGTAGTTAATCATAGAATCACACTCCTTCGTATAGGTTACAGTAGGTTATAACCATACTTGAGCCTGTCATACCCTTGTTAGAATAAAACTTAATCACATTCTTTCCTGGTTGAAGCTCCCAGAATGTTGAAGCAGGAGTAACAAGCTGAAAGGCATCTGATGTAATTCCGTCTTTATATAAGGTAACGCTTTTCTTGCCCTTTTGGGTGCAGATGGTTAAGCTATCACCTGCAGACAAGCTGACATCAGCAACCTCTATTCGTTCGCCTATGGTTTCATTTTCTATAATCGGAGATAAAACCTCTCCAACTAAGATAATTGTAACAGGTGTAGGAACTGATCCGTTGTAATCAATCGTGATAGATGTTGAGCTTTCAGCAAAGCAGATTGTATCCTGAAATACCAAAGGAAATGAAAAGGCATTTTTATCAACAAAAAACTGTAGTTGTGAGGATTTTTGAGCAGTATCAGACCAGTAAGGATAAGGGCAGAAAAACTGTATATCACATTCGTTGTATGTTTTGATACGCTTAGTAAAGTTAGCTGGTATCTGAGGGTAGGCATCAATTACAGCGGTTATATGGTCGTTGCTGTAATATAGCTTGCCTGCTTGCTTTGTGTTAGATAAAGCAGCGATAAGCTCAAAACGGTGCTTGTACATCTCTTCCTGTGTTTTTCCATACACATACGCAGTAACAGGTATAATACGAGGCTCGGTGCGTATGTGGTGGACTGCTACACCATCAACACCAGCTATTTCAGATGATACAATAGTTTTTTCTAAACCACTAACACCACTTATAGTTGATAATATGTAAGGCTCTGCAAATTTAAGGTCTACGCAGTCGTTTGGGTTATCGGGACTGCCGTTTGGTTTTACATATTTTAGCTGTTGCACTTCTTAATCACCTCATTGCTTTAATTGGTTTACAAGGTTTTGTGTTACCTGTTCCATTTTGTGTGCCACCTGTACAGGTGACTCAACTGGTTCGTTGAAATTGACTGTAAGATTAACGCTTGGAGTAGTTGACATAGAATTAAGCTTTTGCTCATACTCGGCACGACTTGCCCAGAACTGGTCAACTGCCTGATGTGCTACTGCAGCAGTTTTATTGGAGTATGCCTGCCGTTTAAGCTGTAGCTGTTGGAAATAGTAATCAATGTTACTGATTTCATTTCTAAGACCGATATACAGCTTTTCGCCCAAGCTCTGACCGAGTAGCTCATATTCAGGTGCATAAGAACCTATGAAAGCTACTATCTCATTTTGTGACTTACTAAGCATCATTTTGTAGGCTTCGTTCTCTAAGTTGTATGATGACATAAGCTTTTCATAGTTGTCAGCTACTGCATCCAGCTCTGCCTGTAACAACTCTTGCTGTGCGTTGCTTTGCTCTTTGACAGAATCAATCTGAGCCTGTAGCTCTTCTTTTTTCTTTCTGCGTTGCTCTTCTGCAAGTCGCTCATTTTCCTCATTGTCAAGTCGTGCAAGCTCTTTTTGCAACTGCTCACGGTTATAATCGTCTTTTTCGTATGCAAGCTGTAGCTCTGTGGCTTGTCGCTTGTTTTCATACTCTTGGCGTTCCTTTTCGCTTTCCTGTGCATCGGCAAGCTTGTCAAGGGCATCTATTTGAGATTGTATAGCTGCAACAGTTTCGTCTTCCCATTTCTGCCAGTTCTCAATTGACTGGTTAATGCGTTCCTCTTCGAGGTCACGCTGTTGCTGGTACTGGTTTTTTAGAGCCTCAACCACACCGTCACCAAGCGTACCAAACTGACTACTACGCTCTGACTTAGCACTACTGCTTAAGTTTCGTATCTGTTCAAGCACCTGCTGTTGCTGTTCAGCTGTAAGCTTGTAGGTGTTGTAGATTTCTCTAAGCTGTTTTATTTCCTCTTCGTAGGTAATACGTGAGGAGCTTCTGCGTTTTTCGAGAGCCTCAATAGCCTTATCAAGCGTTTCTTGCTGTGTCTGCCTGATTTCCTCTTCATAAGCTTTTTTAGCGTTATGTAGCTTTAGCTCAATACTTCGTCTGTCTTCTATAGACATCTCATATTGGGCATTTATACGCTCAAGCCACTTGATTTCATCCTCGGCACTTAATCTATCCATAGACTTCTCGTGCTCCAGCAGGTCAAGTTCAGATTTCATTGCATCTTTAATAGCCTGCTCTTGCTCTTCCTGAATATCCTTTTGTACAGAGTATATCTTTTCTTCAAGTGACATTCTCTCCTCAGCTGTAAGAACATAGGTGCTGTATATGGTGTTAAGCCACGCAAGCTCTTGTTCCTTACTGAGCTGTTCGAGGGCTTTTAAGTGTTCAAGGTTTTTGATTTCGGTGTTGTACAGGTCGCTGTAAGCCTTTTTTTGCTCTTCGATATGCTTCTGCTGTGCAGTGTATATCATTTCGTCAAGCTTCATACGCTCATCTGCGTTTATTGTGAATTGCTCGTACAACATCTGTAGCCAAGATATTTCCTCACCATAGGTAAGGTCGTTCATAGCTTTACGGTGGTTTATTAGGTTTAGCTGTTCTTGTAGCTTTTTGTTTATGCCACCAGTAGCATTGCCTGAATCAACATACAAATTATTTATAGCTGCAATTTTAGCTTCGGTTTTAGAAAGCTGGTTATTATATGTTGTGTTTTCACCCTCAAGCTTTGCAATCTGTGTTTTACAATCTGTTACAACAGAGGCTACCATACTATATGTCTGCATTCGTGTTTGCAGAGCTTTAATAGTGGTGTTATTTGTTGAAATTAAAGACTGTAATTCTGTTTGGTCAGCCTGCAGGCTAATTAACATATCTTGTTTTTTAGCTTCGTATAAATCCTTGATTGCTTTTGCCTGATTATCAACGGTAGCTGTACCATTGCTCAATTCTTCGGCAAGCTCAGGGTATTTGTCAATTAACTCAAGCGTTTGTTCCAAGTCTAAAGATTTACCCTCACTTAAAGCGTTGTATGCACTTGATAAATCATCTGTAGCAGTTTGGAATTTTGTAGTGTCTACAAGCTCGAATAAGCTAATGCTGTTAAGTTCCTCTAGCTTAGTTTTGTATATATCCAAAGTGCTGAGAATTCTATTTAACTGTTTTTCTTCATCGGGCGTTACAATATTGTCTGCTAATAATTTTGACTTTTCAGCATTAAGCGTAGCAATACTTGATAATATGATATCTTCCTGTGCTTGGACTATCTTTTTACCATTCTCTAAGGATAAATCGCCTGTTTCTGCTATGTATTCAGCAAGCTTTGGGTAGGTGTTACATAACTCAATCAGTTCAGATGAATCTAAAGTTTCGCCAACCTTTAGCTTTTCATAGACAGAAGCCATTTGGTCGATTGCATCTATATTTTGGGAGATAGAATTGAAAACCTCATTAAAATATGCTATCTGGTCTTCGGTAGATTCTTCTACAGTACCATTCACAACTTGTAATGCGTAATCATACTGTTCAATTATGCTTTTATTTTCTTTTAATTGGTCTGTATCAATCGAACTTGAGATGTTTGATATCACTTTTAGAGTTTCGTCTTTTTCTCCCTTGGTTATGATTTTCTGTTTCTCTAATTGCTCTGTATAATAAAATAAATCTTTAAGAGTGTCAATTGCGTTTTCTGCATCAACATCTATTCGTATTACATTACTGTATTCTGTAGCTGAAATTTGTTCTCCGAATTTTTCTTTATACGCTTTTATAGCTTCATTAATATCACTTTCATCAATAACAATAAAAGGATGGTTAGTGGTACTTTGCAAATCTTCTTTTGCTTTGTTGTATGCGCTATAATTTTGTGTTATAAATCTTTCGGCTTCTGCAAGTGTAAGCTTTTCTATCTTGTCAATTTGTTCATCTAATTTTCCATTAACTAGATCTATTCCATTAGCTTCATCACCAAAAGTTTCGATAAGCTGTTTTTGTATAGCATATAATTCGTTTTTTGCATTAATTTCCTCTGTTGTACTTAGAATACTGATATCCAACTTATTTTTTAAATTAATGTATTCACTTGTCATGCTTTGAAGTTCGTTGGTTGTGTTTTCATACTCTTCGGTAAGCTCAACAGCTCTTTCCCTTGCCTTTTCTTGCGTTTCTGCATATTTTCGATAAATATTCACAGCTGTAACCACTACAGCACTTACAGCCGTAACAGCTATTGATAATTTACCTAAACTTGCACTACTCCCATTCGCTGAGGCTGTCATAGCTTGTTTAAGCTGTTCAAATTGCTCAATAACATCTGCAACTTCTCCTGAAACACCTGGTGCAATGTTACCTACAGCCCTTAATCCCGACACTACTTGAGTGCTTACAAGACTTTTGTTAGCTTTTTCTGTTTTCTCTTCAAGCTTTTCAGCAGATGAAATCTCTTTTTGAGTAGCTTTTTCTACAGCGTCAATACTTCTTTGATATGCTGACACCTTTTTATCAACATAATTTTCTTGAGCAATTATTATCTTATCAAATTGATTTTCAAGCTGTTTAAGCTTTATTTCTTCCCTGGTAATATTCTGCGTAGCTTTTTCAAGCTGTGCTGTGTGCTTCTCTGAAGAGCTTTTGGTGTTTGCAAGCTTTTCTTGTTCTTGCCTAACCTCTTCCAACTTTTCTCGCTGTTTTTCAAGTTTGGCAACTATGATATTAATTTGTTTTTCATAGCTGCTATACACACTAAGATCACCAAAGCAACTTTCTAGTATTTTGTCAGCCTCAGAAGCTTCTAAGCCTATCTCTGTAAGTCTTGATTTTATTTTTTCAAGCATATCCTCGTTGCTTGTTTCTTCAACGTGTATGGCTACAGGTATTTCTGCCGGGGCTTCTGAATACAGCTCTTTAAGCAGATTCGTGTAAGCTTCTTTATCAATAACACTATTTAAGTTGTTTTTTAGATAATGCGACATTTCATCGGTTACATTTTTAACATCAGCTACCACATTTTTTGTATTGGCTTTAACATCAACCTTAATATCTGCAGTTGTATCTTCAATTGTTTTAATTTTCTTTTGTATATCCTGTGCAGATTTAGCAACCTCTTGCTTAGCTTTTTCGGTTTCAGCATCAAGTACAATTTCAGCAACCAACCTGCCTACATTTATTTCATCTGCCATATTTTCTCTCCTTTTAAGTATATAAAAATGCACCTCCGAATGAATATAACATTCGGGGTGCATTACCTATATATTATTCATCAACATCAACGCTTAAAGTTGTAAAGTAACATTTAACTTCTGGATTTTTTTCAACATATTCTTCTCCAAAAGTGTAAATATTAAAAAATAAATCGCCTTTCTCTATGGTTTTATATTTTTCTGTTTTACAAGCAAAAATTATATCCTCAACAAATTCGCTGTCATTGCTTAATTTATACGCTATTGTTTTAAAAAGGTGTTCAACTTCGTCATTAAACAAGTGATATTCAATATCTACAGAATATACTATATCATCAACAGTATTGCTATAGATATTATTTAGTGATATATGTATATCATTCTCATCTTCAGAAGTAGAATCGCCTGAATCAACCAGAATATAATCACAAGTGCCCTCTTCGTGCTGAATATTAGCATAACCCTCAGCTTTAATCAAATCAAGTAACTCACCAATGGTAACAGGCTGAATCTCTTGTTTTTGACAGCCAGACAGCACCAAAGACATAATGCAAACCACACCTAACATTAACGATATTATTTTCTTCATAGATTAACCCTCCTTTATGTGAATATAATACCACATAGAGGAGGGGTTTACAATGATATTTTGTGTAGTTTTACATCATTTAAAGCATTATCTCAGCTCTACTCAAGCTCATCAGCGTACACAGCCTCTTCTTTGTCCTTTTCGAGTGTGTGCATATCGTTGTATTCGTCCATAACAGAGATGAACTCATCGTAGTAGTATTGGTTGAATAGCTCAGACTTAGTTATACCTATGCTTTGTGCAGCTGCTAACCAGCGTTGGAGCCAGTATGCTCCTGTGTATTGTCGCTCAGACGGTGGAAGGTCTTCGTTAGCGACTGCACGGTCACGAAAAAATCGCTGTAATTATTAAGCTCTGCAAAAGCCTGTATAACCTCTGCAAGCTCGTTAAGAGAAAGAGGGTTTTGACAGTCAACATCAAGCAGACGGCTTTCATCGATATCCAGTAAACTGGATATTAATCTGCAGGCTTCGGCTGGTACTGTTGTGAGTAATCTACCAAACAGCTGTAATATTGCTTCTTTATCAAGCTTAACAAGGCTATCAACAAGCTGTGCAAAGTTGGTGCAATCAGGAAAAGCTGTGCCAAAGATAATCTCTGGCAAGTCGTCAGCAACCTTTAACCACTCTACATACTTAGCAACTGTCAGCTTATGGATACGCACCCCATGCAGTGTGTAACTGCGTGGGGCTGAAACATCCAAGCTTTTATCCTTTTTAAGATTCAATCTGCTTAATATGTTCATTCTTCTGTACCTTCGTCACCTACTGTTGCAGACTCAGTTGGAACAGTAGGGATAGTATTAAGCCAATCAAGTGATTCGCCCTTGGCGATATCCTTTGTGCTACGAACCTTACCATCACACTTTCTAGGAACACAGCTAAACGCAACTGTATATGTCTGTGCATCGTTGTTTTCACCCTTTGTTGTGTGACTAACTGTAACCTTAGTAGCTTTAGCACAGTAGTACATATATAATCTATAACCACCGTCTGCTCTTAAAGCACTATATGTAATAGCAAGCTCAGGAGCAACATCAAGTGTGCTTTCATCAATCGTACCGTCTTCGTTAACTGTTGCACCTGTCATCTGAGCAAGTGTTTCTAAGTCCATTTCTACAAATACAACTTCGTTTGATGTATCTGCCCACTCTGAACCACTATCCCAGACACCATCATCAGCATTGATTTTAAAATCTGTACGGTTATCAGATGGTGAACAGCTCTTTGCAGACGGTACTTTTACACGCTCGCCTGTGACACTATATTCGTCTTGTGTGTCCTTGTTAATTACGTGGAAACCAAAGTTAGAAAATCCTTTTAAATACTTTTTACCCATTGTTTTAATCTCCTTTAAAGATGTTTTAAAATTTAGTTTTTACCCCATAGGGCAATCTCACAATACATTGTTATATAGCCCTCGCCACGCTCAAGGATAATTGGTCCTCTGCGTGGTCTGGCTATGCAGAATGTATCCTTTGTTAAGTTAATAAGTGTTTCATCCGAGCCACTGTCTAGTAGTTCAAATATACCTTTACAGGTGTTGCGTGCCTTGAGATAATCATCATCTCGGCATTGCACCTGTATATAGTGCGTACCAGTACCGTCGTTAATAGCACCTACGGCGTGATCCCATTTAGTTACATTGATAGCCTGCACCATATCTTTAACGTCTGGCATATAGTCGCAGTTTACATTCTTATATCCGTTTGCAGTAAGGAAGCTCTGCAACGCTTCAAGCATAGCTATCACTCCTCGATCATATCTTCAGCGATTATCTTTAGTATCCTGTCTTGATTGTCGATAAGTACGCTTTCAAGGTATTTAGCTTGACCACCGTTTGGGTGGTCGTAGTGGATCTGCTCGTGCTGAGTGGCAGCGTAAGGTGTGTTGTAGCTAACACTGCCCTTTGTAGCTTTTTCAGGCAATGTGCCAACTACATTTACACCACCATTTTCTGCACCCTTGGCATATTCTTCTCCGTCAAGCTCAACAAGAACACTACCACGCAAGTCACCTGTATCAACTGGTGCTCGTTGCTGACTTTCTTCTGCCACATACAGCAGTGCATCAGCAAGTCCCTGTGTGGTTTTGTTCTCCAGCTTGTCAACCTCTTGTTGTATCTTATCTACAATATCATCAAGACCTTTAAGATATTCGTCATCATCAAACTCAATGCGTATACCCATTATAGATATACCTCATAATGGTCAAGTCCACCAGC
>JAZSEI010000038.1:0-12024 GCA_045531635.1 Acutalibacteraceae bacterium | reverse complement strand
TTGCCCTTTAAAATCCCACGATGGGCTTTGCCCCTCGACCCCAAAAGCCTTTAAAAAGGCTTTACCCAAACTTTAAGTTTGGGTTTGTGCGAATCTCGACAAATTCCAATTTATTGTACAAAAATACCCCAATTACATAGTAATCAGGGTACGTATTTATTATTAAATTTATCTTTCGTCTATGTCTATATAATCACGCTCTACTACAAGACTCTTGTATGCAGGACGAATAATTTTATCTACATTTATAAGCTCCTCAAGACGGTGAGCACTCCAGCCAACAATTCTTGCAACTGCAAAAATTGGTGTGTAAAGCTCTAGTGGAATACCAAGCATACTGTATACAAAGCCACTGTAAAAGTCAACATTGGCACTAACACCCTTGTACATTTTACGCTTCTTAGCAATAAGCTCTGGTGCCATTTCTTCTATTAGAGAGAATAGCTTGAATTCTTCGTTCATATTCTTTTCTTCAGCAAGACCTCTTACAAACTTTTTGAATACCTGTGCTCTTGGGTCAGAAACAGAATAGATAGCATGACCCATACCATAGATAAGTCCCTTACCGTCAAAGGCTTTACCTGCAAGTACATTTTCAAGATATTCCTTAACCTGATTTTTGTCTGTAATATCGTCAACATTTTTCTTAAGGTCGTCCATCATCTGTACAACCTTAAGGTTAGCACCACCGTGCTTTGGTCCCTTTAGTGATGAAAGTGCTGCTGCTACTACAGAGTATGTGTCTGAGCCAGATGAAGAAACAACGTGTGTTGTAAAGCTAGAGTTATTACCACCACCGTGCTCCATGTGAAGGATAAGTGCAGCGTCAAGCACTCTTGCTTCAAGGTCTGTATACTGCATATTAGGTCTTAACATTCTTAAAAGATTTTCAGCAGTAGAAAGCTCTGGGTCTGGTCTGTGAATAAACAAGCTGTCATCACGCTCGTAGTGGTTATATGCCTGATAACCATAAACTGCAAGCATAGGGAATACAGCTATAAGTGAAATACACTGTCTTAGAACATTTTCTATTGATAAGTCAGATGCATTTTCGTCATATGCTGCAAGAGTAAGTACACTTTTTGTTATTGAGCTCATAATATCCTTAGTAGGAGCCTTCATAATAACATCTCTTGTAAAGCTGTTTGGTAACACCATATTTTCGCCAAGTAGCTTTTTAAATTCCTTGTACTGATCTTTTGTTGGTAATTCGCCAAACAGGATAAGATACATTGCCTCTTCAAAGCCAAAGACATCTGCTTTGCCTGAATTTTTTACAAGGTCTTTAATAGAGTAGCCTCTGAACAATAGCTTACCAGCACAAGGTACTCTTTGACCGTCTACCATTTTTACAGCCATTACATTAGAAATTGTTGTAAGACCAGCAAGAACACCTATACCGTTCTTGTCACGTAATCCCTTTTGTACATCATATTTAGAAAAAAGCTCTGTATCAATTGTACTGCTATCAATACATTTTTGAGCAAGCTCATTTATATATTTATCCATATTAATACGCCTCCTTAATTTGTAATATCAATCATAACATTTTTTTGTACTAATTGTCAAATTAATTGGTTAATATTAATGTTGTGTTAATAATTAATTGACTGATTTTTGTTGTATGTAGTTGTATGACAAAAAAATGTTAAAAAATATAGCGAAAAATGGTTAATATAGATGGTTGACATTATTAAATAAGTGTGTATAATTGTACTAGTGAGGTTAATACAACTGATACAACTAGTACAAATAATACAACTAGTACAATTAACGGGGGTAGCGTAATGAAGAAGAAACTAATTATTATTATCAGCGTGGTGGTAGCTGTGCTGGTACTGGCAGTAGCAAGCAATGAGTTTATAGGGTCTATGATTTTGGGTGAAACTGCGGGCAATGGTGTTGCCTTTGTAACAAAAATCTCTGATATAAACGGACTTGACATAGCCTTTTCATCTAATAGGTATAATGGTGTAGTTGAAATGGAAGAGATTGTATCTTTAAAAATAGATGAAGACAAGCTTGTAAAAGAAACCTTTGTAAAAGAGGGTGACACAGTTAAAAAAGGCGACAAGCTTTTTGAGTATGATGTTGACCAGCTAAATCTACAGCTTTCACAGGCTCAGCTTGATTTAGATCAGGCTAATGCTAGTATTACACAATGTAATAATCAAATTTCTCAGCTAGAGCGTGATAAGTCAGGTGCTGACCAAAATGAGCTGTTGAATATTCAGAATCAGATTTTATCATTACAGCTTGAGATTAAAAGCTCACAGTATACTGTAAATGATAAGCAAAGCCAGATAGATAAGCTTAACGAAGCAATCAAGAATAATGTAGTTAAGGCTGACGTTGACGGAAAAATTCTTAAGATAAATAAAGACGCGTTAGACGAGCTTGCATATGGTGAAGTTTACATAACAATGGCAACTACAGAGGACTACAGAATAAAATCTACAATCAGCGAACAAAACATTGATAAATTCAGTAAAGATGCTCCAATTATTATTCGCTCAAGATTAGATGAGTCACAAACATGGACAGGTAAGGTTCAGACAATAGATACATCAGCTCCGGTTGATAATAGTGCAAGCATTTTTGGTGGAGAGGATTCTGACACTAAATACCCTGTATATATTTCTATAGATAATGCAGAGGGTCTTATGGTGGGTCAGCATATAACAATAGAGATTGATAATGAGGCAGTAAGCAAAACTCTGGATTGGGGTATTGATAAATCATATATTTGCGATGTAGATACAAAGCCTTATGTATGGTGTAAGGGTAGTAATGCAATGCTTGAAAAGCGTTATGTAGAGCTTGGCAAGTTTGACGAAGAAAGCAATAGCTATGCAATTAATTCAGGACTAACACCAGAGGATTCTATAGCGTTCCCAGAGGAGCATCTTGTAGAGGGTATGTTCACATTGAATCCAGATGAAGATTTGGCTAACAGTGAAGAAGTTGCGGGGGTTATGTAAGCAATGATTCTAGAATTAAATGGAATTTATAAAAACTATTATACAGATGATTTTGAAGTGTCTGTATTAAAGGACATTAATCTATCAGTAAAGCAGGGTGATTATCTTGCTATTATGGGTCCATCAGGTTCTGGTAAATCTACACTGATGAACATAATAGGTTGTCTTGATAAGCAAACAGAGGGTACATATCTTTTTGACGGTGTGGATATATCAAGCCAAAGTGATAAGTCGCTTTCTAAAATAAGAAATAAGGGTATAGGTTTTGTGTTTCAGAGCTTTAACCTTTTGCCAAAGCAAACTGCACTTGAAAATGTAGAGCTGCCATTGCTTTATGGCAAGGTAAAGAAAAAGGAACGCCGAGAGATAGCTAAGGCTGCACTTAAAAAGGTAGGACTTGAAGAGAGAATGGAGTTTTTACCAACACAGCTTTCTGGTGGACAAAAGCAGAGAGTTGCTATTGCAAGAGCCATTGCCAATAATCCTAAAATTTTACTTGCAGATGAGCCTACTGGTGCACTAGATACAAAATCTGGTGAGCAGGTAATGGAGCTGTTTTCTCAGCTGAATAAAGAGGGTATGACAATTGTTATGATTACTCACGAAAGGGATATAGCAGAGCATGCCAATTCTATAGTTTATATCCGAGATGGCGAGCTGTTTTATTCTGATGAAAATAATTCTGTTAATTCCTTTAAGCAAACTCACACAGGAGGAACAGAAAATGGGTGAGAAAAGAAGAATTAAAAAAAGATTTAAAAAGAGAATTATTATTATACCATTAATCGTTATATTGGTGGTTGGTGCAATTGTTGCAGGTATATTTTACAAAAAATATAACGATTCATTTGCAAAGGTTACAAGCGTAGAAGAGATTACATCAATGTATTTTATTGACGGAATGGGCGAAATTGTGCTTGCTGGTAAATTGCAGGACGGTGCTATACAGAATGTAAATGCTAAAAGAGAGCTTACTATTGAATCAGTAAATGTGCAAAAGGGTGACACTGTACAAAAGGGCGATGTGCTTATTGAATATGACAGTGCTGCTTTACAGCTAAATGTCGATATGGTACAAACAAGGGTTGATACTGCAACAAACAGTGTAAAAATTGCAGAAAATGAGCTACGCACATTAAAGGGCCTTATACCAGCAGAAAATGCCCCTGCAACCGAGCCAGCAACAGAAGCACCAAAAGATGATGTACCGTTAGATGAGCCTCCGATAGCAATTGAGTACGAAAAAACCATTACAAAAACAACAGCACCACTTATGGGTGATGGTAGCGAAGAAGATCCATTTGTGTTCAATGCAGGCTTAAATACAGTTGTTACAAAAGAGTATATGCAATACCTTGCAGGCACTAAGGCAGAAAATAATGTAGCTACCGAGCCTGCTACAACAGAGCCAACTCAGCCAAGCAAACCACAAACAACAGAAATTAGCAAGTTTGCTATGTTACATATTTATAACGATAATGGTGTATTGCTATACAGCTGGTTTGTAGACGGTTCAAAGCTTACAGAAAAGGATGTTAAAGCTTGGTACTGTAGTACAGGTGTTAAAATCTCGGCAGAAGGAAGTGTGCAGGTAGAGCAGGGCGTAAATCCTTTTGCAACACTTATTACATATAGTAATGTGGATTTGGGTGTTGATTATTCTGATGAAATGTTTGATGAAAACGATGTTTCAATAGAGGATATAATGGCACAGCTTAATAATGCAGAAAACATTAAAGTAGAGGATTTGGAATTATTTGACGATGGCAAAATAACTGCTGATGATAATTACGTGTATACTCAGTCAGAGCTACAGAGTATGATTTCTGCAAAGAATGATGAGTTATCAATGTTTGAGTTTGAGAAAAGACAGGCTGAAATAGACCTTGAAAATGCAAAGGAATTGCTAAAAACAGGTAGTGTAGTAGCTAATATAAATGGAACGGTTACTTATGTAGCAAGCGATATGGATGATGCGTTTAGACATGGTTCATATATAACTATTGTTAATGATTCAGTAACAACAGTAACAGCACTGATAAGCGAAAATGAACGCCCTAATTTGGATGTTGATATGGTAGCCAATGTAAGAAGTCAGCTGGGAGATGCTAAAAGCACAGGTGTAGTTGTGGGTATTTCTGAAGAATTATCTCAGGAAATGTCTGATGACGGTATGTATGACGACACTGTATCTTATTATGAGGTTACAATCGAGCTGGACGAAAATATTGAGGTAAGTGGCGATGGCGATGTGTATGTATCAATAGATTCAGACAGTGATAAAGAATGTATATGGATTGATACAATGTTTGTGCGTGCAGAGAATGGTAAGTTCTATGTTTTAGTAGCAAATGAAAACAATGTGTTAGAAAAGCGATATGTAAAAACAGGTAAGAAATATTTTTCTTTTTCAATACAGGTTTTAGAAGGACTTTCTATGAGTGATAGAATAGCATTGCCTTACGGAAAATCAATAGAGGGAACACCAACAGTAGATGTTACATACGACCAGATGTACAGTGGCTTGATCTTTTAAAGTGGGGTGAATAGTATATGATTGAAAATATTAGATTATCTTTTAAGGGAATATGGTCACATAAAATGCGTTCAGCACTTACAATGCTTGGTATTATTATTGGTATATCGTCAATCATTGCGATTGTTTCCATAATTCAAAGTGTAAGCGAAATGATGAAGAACGAGCTTTTGGGTGAGGGTGACAATACAATAACTATAGGTGTATTCAAAAAGGATGATATGTGGGGAGCACAGCACAATGCGTATTATCAGGGTATAATCGAAGGTGTGTCTGATATTCCTAAGGAGTCTATAGAAATTGTTAACACAGTTGAAGGAGTAATAAAGAGTAGTCCGTTTTATAATATACGAGATATTCAGGTTACATATAATGCCCAGACTGCATCTTGTAGTGTGTTTGGTATAGAAAAGGATTATTTTTCGCTTACAAACTATTATCTTAAAAGTGGTAGACTGTTAACTCAAGAGGATTATGACAACGGAAACAATGTTATAGTAATTGATACCTTAACTTCAGATTCTTTGTTTGGTAGTGAAAAGTGCTTAGGTAAAACAATAAGCATTAACGGCGAGCTGTTTGTAATAGTTGGTCTGGTAGAGTATCCTCGTAACTATGATGAGATAAATTCTATTATGGATTATTATTCGATTATGCAGACTCATGCTTATGAGGTGTTTGTGCCATCAACATCGTGGTCACAGATTATGTGCTATGGTGATGTGCAGAATCTTCTGATTGAAGTTGAAAACATAGACGATACAGTAGAGGTAAGTACAAGGGTTGCTAATGTACTGAACGAAAAAATGGGTAACGAAGATTACAAGTATAGCTCTGCAAGTCTTATGACTGATATGCAACAGCTAGAGATGATTACCAATGCAATTTCAATTCTTCTTATAGGTATTGCAGGTATTTCACTTGTTGTTGGTGGTATTGGTGTTATGAATATTATGCTTGTTTCAGTTACCGAAAGAACAAGAGAAATCGGACTTAAAAAAGCACTTGGTGCAACAAAAGGACAAATTCGTTCTCAGTTTTTAACCGAGGCTGCCGTGCTTACAGGTATGGGTGGTATAATCGGTGTATTACTGGGTATAGGTCTGGCACTTATACTAGGTGTGTTGTTTAATCAGACAATAGTAGTAAGTGCTACTTCAATAGTAGTTTCTGTAGTGTTCTCTATGTGTGTAGGTATTGTATTTGGTATAACACCATCAATAAAGGCTTCTAAGCTAGACCCAATTGAAGCACTAAGATATGAATAATGTAATCGGAATATATAATGTGAATAATATAACGAGAAAAAGATAAAGAGGTAGAGAGAAACATCTGTTGAAAAAACAGATGTTTTTCTTTTATATAATGTTATACTAAACAGAGGTTATTATTGCATAAATGGCAATAACAAGATAGTATAAGTATAATTTGTTTAGTAAACAGAATTATACTTAAAAGCAAAGGCAATGTGACGGCTTAAAAGCCAAGCACATTGCCTTTTTGATGTTTTTAATAAGTCTGTTGTTATATTGGTGGCGTATAGGTGGGGTTATATAAGTGGTGATTATCTAACAGCTTATTTATGCGATTATTATAAAAGTCAACACTATAATAGAGTTTAGTATAAGATATAACCTTTACTTAATATAAATCAATTTAGTATAAATTAATGCTTGCCACAGTGGTCACAGCCATCTCTCAAATCTGTTACCTTTGGTGGGAAAAACTCATCTGTTGGGAACTCAATGCGTTCAAACATTTCGCATGGGTCGTCAGAGGTTGTAACACATTCTTTGTTAGGTATGCAGAAGTCGTAGGTTGGTACAAGCATTTGTACATTGCGTTCTATCTGTACAATGGTGAATATACCAATGGTTACAAGTATATTCTTTTCAGGCTCTCCACTAAATTCTCCACCAAAACGGCTGTGAATACACTTTGGTATTCTGCAACAAGGTGAGCATTTGCACGCTGGTGGTGCGATTCTAGCACTTAAACCAATTGGCTTTGCAACCTGTACAGTTGCCTTAGGTAGGTTTTTGCTTGGTGGGTTTTGCATATCGGGGTCACTTAGAACATAGTCAGAACTGAATATCTTTACGTTGCCCTCGCTACCATATAAAACAACCTTTTTATTGAATATAGACAAGCCCTTTACAGAAACAGGCATTGCAGCAGGTGCCATAAAGACATCAAGCTCAACCTCAAAGAAGTAGGTCATATCTACGCTGTAAAAGCCCTTGTGAAAAGGTACAGGCTCAAGGTCTATGCATACTGTAATTACCTCAACATCTCGTATTCTTACATTGTTAGCCTTGTTGATAATAATTTGCGATTGTTCAGTAAAGTAAACGGGCAAATCCTCAAGACAGTTTTTGTCGCCACAGCTGTCGTATACACGGTAGGCATCTATACATACAGTTTCTTTTGCACATTGCTCGGTTGGTTGGTTAAATTCAGAAAAATCTGCCATAATGCTCTCCTTATAAATTTATTTACTACTATATTATGTAGCAAAGGGTTTTAGGTGAATGTATGTATATTGATGAGAAGATAAAATTTGTTTTTATAATTTATGAACAAAAACAATTTATTATTACTTTTGCTTAGAAATGAAAGTTAATATTTGTGCAAAATATAAATTTGATTTTTATTGTGCATAAAATATAAAATATAACTTGCAATAATAATTTCTGTGTGATAGAATGACAAACAAGGAGTAGTGTGTGAATAAGAATAATGTGTATTTTTCACAAATGCTCGAATATATAAGAAGAAAAAACTTTTTTATGAAAAGGAGAAAAGATTATGAAAAAGGTAACAAAAATAGCTGCTCTATTTATGGCACTATGTGTAAGCACATCAGCAGTTGCTCTAACAGGTTGTGCAGGTTCAGGTGATTCTGAAACAAAACTAGACAGCAACTCAAAAGTTGATACATCTGGTGTAAAGGAAATTTACTACCTAAACTTTAAGCCAGAGATTTCTAAGAAGTATGAGGATATCGCTGCTCAGTACGAGAAAGAAACAGGTATTAAGGTTAAGGTTGTAACAGCTGCTTCTGGTGAGTATGAGAAGACATTGACAACTCAGATCGCAAATCCAGACACAGCTCCATCAATCTTCCAGATTAATGGTCCTGTTGGTTACCAGAACTGGAAAGACTACTGTGCAGATCTAAGTGGCACAGAGCTATACAACATTCTATCAGATAAGAGCCTTGCTGTAACAGAGGGCGAGGGCGTTTATGGTGTACCTTACGCTGTTGAGGGTTATGGTATTATCTATAACAACGCTATTATGACTAAGTACTTCGAGTCTGACAAGAAGACAACAGAGTATAAGAGCATGGACGAAATCAACAACTACGACGCTCTAAAGGCTGTTGTTGAGGATATGACAAAGATTAAAGACGACCTTGGTATTAAGGGTGTATTCGCTTCTACATCACTAAAAACAGGTGATGACTGGAGATGGCAGACTCACCTAATGAATCTACCTCTATACTATGAGTTCAAAGAGGGTGGCAACCCAACAGTAAATGCTCTAAACGCTAAAGAGCTACAGTTTACATACGCTGACAACTATAAGAACATCTTCGATCTATATACAAACAACTCTTGCACAGAGAAGAATCAGCTAGGTTCTAAGACAGTTGACGAGTCAATGAGCGAATTTGCTATGGGTAATGTAGCAATGGTTCAGAACGGTAACTGGGCTTGGTCACAGGTTTCAGGCGTTAAGGGTAATGTTGTAGCAGAAGACGACATTAAGTTCCTACCAATCTACACAGGTGTAGAGGGTGAAGAGACTCAGGGTCTATGCGTAGGTACAGAGAACTACTTCGCTATCAACAAGGATGTAGATCCAGCTGTACAGCAGGCTTCTGTTGACTTCCTAGTATGGCTATTCTCATCTGATTACGGTAAGAAGGCTGTTGTAAACGATCTAGGCTTTATTGCTCCATTTACAACATTTGCTGACAACGAGAAGCCAAGTGATCCACTAGCTAAAGAAGTTCTAAACTGGATGAGCAAAGAAGGCGTTACATCTGTAGAGTGGACATTCGCTGGTATGCCAAGTGAGCAGTGGAAAAACGACCTAGGTGCAGACCTTCTTGAGTATGTTCAGGGACAGAAAGAGTGGAACGCTCTTGTTACAGAAACAAAGGATAGCTGGGCAACAGAGGTTGAACTAAAGGCTGAATAATCACTTAATTAAGATTATTTAATATGTCTTATTACTCCCACATCCTTAGGGTGTGGGAGTTTATATTTTATAATTAAAAAGGGGGAATAATACAATGCAAAACGCAATTAAAAAATGGTTTCCGTTATTTGTATTACCTACGGTAATAGCGTTTATTATTTCGTTTATTGCACCATTTTTAACAGGTATTTACTTGTCGTTTAACAAGTTTAGAACCTTGGATTTTTCAAAAATGAAGTGGGTTGGTCTTAGCAACTACGAAAAGGCTTTTAGCGATACTGCGTTTGTTGACGCTTTGTGGTTTACTGTTAAATTTACAGTAGTGTCTGTTATTACAATAAATGTTATTGCCTTTTTACTTGCTTTACTTTTAACAAAGGGTTTAAAGGGTACTAACATTTTTAGAACAATATTCTTTATGCCTAACCTGATTGGTGGTATTGTACTTGGTTATATCTGGCTTATGATTATTAATGGTGTGTTGTCATACTTTGATGTATCAATCACCTACGACCCTAATTATGGATTCTGGGGTTTGGTAATCCTTATGAACTGGCAGTTGATTGGCTATATGATGATTATTTATATAGCCGGCATACAAAATGTATCGCCAGACTTGCTTGAGGCTGCTGATATCGACGGTGCAACAAATTGGCAAAAGCTAACAAAAATTACTATTCCTCAGGTTATGCCTTCAATTACAATTTGTACATTCCTTACACTTACAAATTCATTTAAATTGTTCGACCAGAACCTGGCTCTTACAGCTGGTGCACCAGGTAAGCAAACACAAATGCTTGCTCTTGATATTTACAACACCTTCTATGGTAGATCAGGCTATTTTGGTGTAGGACAGGCAAAGGCTGTAGTATTCTTTGTTATTGTTGCTATAATAGCATTAGCACAGCTTTACTTTACAAGAAGTAAGGAGGTAGAAAGCTAATGGCTGACATAATTGTTCAAAAGCCTGTTATTGGTGATAAGCCAGCAGGTAATCACGAGCCTAAAAAGGCTGTAAAGGCTGTACAAAAAGAAACAGGTACTCAGCCTAAAAAGCCAAAGCAAAAAATGAAGGCAAAGGATATACCTTTCCTTATTTTGCTTATTGCACTGGCAGCAGCATTTATAATGCCAATTTTATTGGTACTTATGAACTCCTTTAAGGGTAAGCTTTATTTAGGTACAGAACCATTTGCGTTCCCTAATAAAGAATCTTTTGTAGGGTTGGATAACTACATTCAGGGTGCAGATAAGATAGACTTTATGCCTGCTTTCTTCACTTCTGTATTTATAACTGTGTTCTCGGTATTATTGCTTGTTGTATGTACATCAATGTGTGCATGGTTTATAGTAAGAGTTAAAAAGTGGTATTCACAGCTACTTTATCTTCTATGTGCATTCTCAATGATTGTACCATTCCAGATGGTAATGTACCCAATGACACAGATAGCATTCAAGCTACATCTTGCAAATATATTTGGTATTATATTTGTATACCTTGGCTTTGGTGCTGGCTTGGCTGTATTTATGTTTGTTGGATTTATCAAGGGTGTACCTCTTGAGATAGAAGAGGCTGCAATGATAGACGGTTGTGGTCCTGTAAAAACCTTCTTCTTGGTTGTATTCCCAATATTAAAGCCAACAGCTATTACAGTAGCTATTCTAGACGCAATGTGGATTTGGAACGACTATTTGCTACCATACTTGCTATTAGGTTCAACAGAGACAAGAACTCTACCAATGGCTATTCAGTACCTAAGAGGTGGCTATGGCTCTATTGATATGTCTAATATGATGGCTATGATTATTCTTTCAATTATTCCAATTATTATATTCTATCTATTCTGTCAAAAGTATATCATTAAGGGTATAGTGGCAGGTGCTGTTAAGGGATAATATAATAGCGTTTAATTAAATATTTATGCTAAAAACCCCCATAGGTAATGCTACACGCTTACCTGTGGGGTGTTGTTTTTTGCGGATATAATATTGGAATTTGTCAGTGTGAGCTAACGCTCACACTGACGATAACAAACTTAGATAGAGTAAATCGTAAAGTTTAGGTCCACCCTTTTTAAAGGGTGGTGGGGTTAAGGGGTTAAACCCCTTATGGGTTTTTAGGGCAAAGCCCTAAACTCATAAACGTCTTTTTAAAATGCCGTTTTCAACGGCATTTTGGGAATAAACGAGAAGTTAAAGGGCTTCGCCCTTTAAAATCCCACGAGGGCGTTGCCCTCGACCCATAAACTTTTGAAAAAGTTTAATCAAAACTTTCAAGTTATCTCGCCATTAGTAACT
>JAZSEI010000091.1:0-6251 GCA_045531635.1 Acutalibacteraceae bacterium | reverse complement strand
AATATAACTATAAAATACAAACTTATACAGATTACAGAGGTAAAAAAGAATATAGCAAGGGTGAAATAGTAAAAACTGCAAGTAGTCCACTAAAGGTAGAAGGTTTTTCTCTTGTTGAGCAAAATGATACTTCAGTCAAATTACAGTGGAAAGAATCAACAGGCTCTACTGGTTATACAATCTTTAGAATGGATTATACCTCGAACGGTGAATACAAAAAGATATGCGATGTAACAAACATCGCAGAGTATACCGATAAGGCTTTAGTACCATCACATAAATATTACTATATGATAAAAGCATATAAAGAGGTAGACGGTGAACGCTCTTACAGCGAAAGCTGTAATATAATCAAAACAGCTACAAATCCAAGTCAGGTAGAAAACCTAAAGGCTGCAAAGCGAACAAAGGCAGCAATTAAATTAACATGGGATAAATCACCAAATGCGTCTGGTTATGTTATATACAGAATGACAAATAACGAGAACGACTACGAGGGTGAATGGCTGTATGATGATATGAACGGCTGGTATTATTCTTCTAAGGTTGGTAAATATATTAAATACGCAGTTATCAATGACGGTAATAAAACCTCTTATGTGAACACAGAGCTTAACGAACAGCAAAATTATAATTACAGAGTTGTTCCATACTATAAAGCTGACGGTAAGAATTACTACGGAGAATACAATACTATTGTAACAGGTACAGTAACAGATACACCAAAGGTTACAGCCTTTAGCCGAGATAAACGCATTATGGCAAAGTGGTACCCAGTATATGGGGCAGAGGGCTATGCTGTATATTTATCAGAATCAAAGAGTGGTCCATATAAGCTTGAAGGAACAACAGAAGACACTATTTATCTAACAAAGCAGAAAACTGCTGACAAGGAATATTACATTCGTGTATGTGCATATTACACAGCTGAGGATAAAACAAAGATACTAAGTAATTTCACAACCGAAAGCACAAAATGTATTCTAAATAATATGGTAGATAAATATAATGTGGGTACTACATATATCGAAATTGATATAGATATGCAACATATGTGGTACTTTGAAGACGGAAAGCTTATGGTTTCTACACCTATAGTAACCGGCTCTAAATATGGTTGGGATACAACCACAGGTCTGTTTGATGTATACAACAAAGAATCCCCAGCACGACTAGTTGGCGAAACATGGGATACCAATGTAAATTACTGGATGGCAGTAACCTATGACGGTATCGGTATACATGATTCTACATGGAGATATGACTATGAATACGGTGGCAACACCTACACCTACAATGGCTCACATGGCTGTATTAATACACCATACTATAAAGTGCAAGAATTGTACGAGCTGGTTGAAATAGGCACACCTGTAGTTATTTACGAAAAGTCAGAAGAAGTTGACGAAACAGAATAAAAACTAATATTAAAACAAAAAATAAAACCAGCAACCTATAAGGCAAAAGCCAATATAGGTTGCTGGTTTTTATTGATTATCAGTAGTTAAATAAATCAACTATATAAACATCGTTGCGTGGAATACCATTTTCGGTTAAAGGTGTAATAGTATCATTTGTGTTGATTGTGATATCATCGTATGCAGATATTATGTCGTGGTCTGAATTCATATATATACATATATCATTATCGATACTAGATTTCCAATAAGGCTCGTACATTTTACCGTCAGATATAATAGGGGTAATAGCTTCGTAAATATCATTTACTCCTACAACATCGTAAATAGATATAGTTTTACTTTCGTTGTCATCAGAAGCGTCAGGTACAGTTTGTTTGTTTCCATCTAAATCTATATAAGACTTATCATTGTTATATATATCGTTGAGTTTAGTAGAAATATCAGTATGACAAACTTTAACAGCAAGCTCTATAGTTTGGTCATTTGAAAGCTCGTCGTTGTTGCTCTTTTTTTTGATCTTTTTAGAAGAGTTGATTTCAGGGTCAGAGTCTAAATACCACTTGCCATCAACCTTAACTACATCAAATTTAAAGGTGCAATCTGTCTTAACCTTTCCGATATTTAGTGTATAGTCGCTTGTTATTTTTCCTTTGTTACCGACTATATTACATTTTTTTACTTTTAGAAATTCAAAGCTAGTTTGATCATACTTTGTTATATCTGTTTTACCGGTATTTTCAAGTTCGTTAAGTATATCAGTATTTTCCTTTAGCTTAGGGGTATAACATTCTTTTACTCCTACAAAATCATTTTCGTCGAGCTTATCTACAAAATTTTTAGTGACCTCTAAAGCTAATTCGTTTTTATCATCAGTTTTTACATTATTATCACAACTACAAAGTGGCAAAGCAATAATTAACCCAGCTAATATAAGTACAATAAATCTTTTCATAAAAAACACCTCATTTTATAGATTATGTTATGCTAATATTACAAATTATATTTATTTTAATTATAAGGAGTATCTAATCCGTAAACTAAAACCTGCTTACTAGGCACTCCATTTTCAGTTAATGGTGTAGTATCAGAAACATTTATGTGAATATAATTTCCGTCATCAGATATAACCTCATAATCTGAATTCATAAAAATACATTGTGCAGTCTGAGAATACCAATAAGGCTCGAATATTTCACCATAATATATAACGGGCTTAGCAGAATCTAAAATCTGATTTACGCCTAAAACATCATAAATTGTTATTTTAGCTCTTTCTTCCACAGCGTCAGGTACGGTTTGAGTAACACCTTCTAAATCTATATATGTATTGTTGTTATTATATATTTCGTTATCTCTGTGCATAATATCAGATTGGCAATATTTAATAGCAAGCTCAATAGTGTCTGCGTTATACAGTACAGTGCTTTTACTACTTGCAGAAGTGTTTATTTCAGGGTCAGCATTTAAATACCATTTTTTGCGAATTTTAATTAAATCAAAGTCAATGTTACATTCCAGCTCGACATTATCTCCTATATTAAGAGTGTACTTGCTTGTTATCTTTCCTGTTGTGTCATGAATATTACATTGTTTTACCTTTTGAAGTTTAAAATTACTGTCGTTATACTTGGTTAAACCTGTTTTGCCAGTTTCTTCAAGCTCCTCAAGCAGTTCAGTGTTTTCTTTTAGCTTAGGGGTATAACATTCTTTTACTCCGTCAAAATTATTTTTTTCAAGCTCCTCAATAAAAGTTTTAGTAACCTCTAAAGCTAATTCGTTATCATCAGTTTTTACATTGTTATCACAACCAAAAAGTGGAAAAATCATAATTAACCCAGCTAAAATAAGTGTAGCGTATTTTTTCATGAAACTACCTCATTGATTATGCAAAATAAATAAATTATGTTTATTTTATATCACAAATTATAGTAAATGTCAATGTTGTACATTGAATAAATATTATAATATTTAAAGAAAAACCAGCAACCTACACAGCAAAAGCTATGTAGGTTGTTGATAAATTTTATTATTCTTGAGGTATGTCTAATTGTGCATCTGGTGATTCCAGTGGTATTGATGATGAGGCAATTTGTATGGATAGTGTGTCAATGTATACTTCGCTGTTAGGAATACCGTCTTTGGTTAAAGCTACAACATTTGAGCTATTAATGTCGTATGAATCACCATCCATAGAATTACCCTCTGAGTCAAGGAATACACAGGTATCTTCATCAATTATCCAGTATGGGCTGTATTCAGTGTTGTTATATGTAACAGTTTTGAAACAGTCGTTAATTGCATTAATTCCAGCAACATCTGCAACTGAAACTGGACATATAACTACAGGGTTGCCGTTTTCGTCAATAGTTGTGTAAGTATCAGCTGTACTTCCTACAACCTGCTCATCTCCAAAAGCATCTATATAGCTAGATACACCATCGTATATTTCGTTATTTTTTGCAAGTATATCAGCCATACATACTTTAATAGCAAGCTCTATTGTCTGTGCATTGGATGTTGCTGTGTTATAGGTTAGTTTGTCAGGTTTGCCGATTTTATTATCCTCATTATCAGTTTCATCTTTTTCTTCGTTTTCGTTATTTTCATTGTTTTCATTTTCTTTTGATGATTCTGTGATAGAGGTTTTACTCTCGTCAGTGTTGTTATCATTACTATTGCCATAACAGCCGTAAAGTGGCAAAGCCATAATTAAACTAGCTAATATAATTGCAGTAAACTTTTTCATAAAAATTCCTCATTTCTAAATTTTTTACATAAATTTCGTTGATTTATAAGCTGTAAGCTAAAACCTGTTTGCTAGATTTTCAGTTTTCTGTTAAAGGTACCTTATTTTATATTATGTATTATAATTGTACTAGCTCAATTAGTACACTTTGATTATAAGGCATACACTTACATTTTGCAAGTAAAAAATTAATTTTATTTTAAGTTTGTGTAAACTGTACCAAATGCACTATAATCAATAGTACATTTGGTACAGATATATATAAGCAAAAACATAGAACGGTTTAGAAAAACTCATAATATAGATATAAATAATTTATCAATAAATTATTTTACTACAACAAGTCCATTTTTATATTCCATACCACATATATTTAAAGCTTTAGTAAAGGTATAGTATAAATCGGTAGATTTAACCTCAAGTTCTAAAAGCCTTTTAGCATATATAGAAGTGTCATCTGGCAGATTTGTAAGCTTTGTAACTATTGGCACAGTTGAAGCTTTCTTCATAGTATTTAAAATTTCAGCACCATTTTTTGTAAAGCCCAACACCCTTATATAATCCGGCTTTTGCTCTGTAAAATCCTTAGTAATATCAAGCAAGCACGATATAATCAGTCGTCTTATTCTTGCATAGGTGTATCTTTTTGATTTTGTATTTTCTATTATTTCATCTATGCTACAGCTGTTATTAATTGCATTGTATAGCCTGTGCTCCAATCCCTCGTTAACATCTGTAATTTTTGCAATATCACTAGCAGTCATATTCCTTAGCTTTAAAATAACACCACGCATATTTTCATCAAGTGTAGCAAGCTCACCATTATTAACTGCATTTTCTAAAATTTCAGTACAATTTTCAGGTATATAATTGGCTACATCTGTTTTTGATACAAGTAGCTTTCGTATATTACTCGCACTTGCAAATTCAGAGAAAATTTCTGTACTGTTGTGGCTGTCACCCTTGCGTTTAATAGTAAAAGGGGTTATTTTTGAATTTATCTCGTTTAAAGCCTTTATATATTCAATTCCAAGCACATTATTTGGTGACGAAATTATATCTTTTAGATTAATTTCAAGATTACCTACAGCATTAGAAAGTGCAGTAGGGTAGCTTACACCTTTTGAAATTTCATTTTTAAAGTAGCTTTCAAATTCTGGTGACGCAGTGATGCTTGCAATTTCTTTAAGAGCTTCAATTTCACCACACTCACTGGCAAATGCAAGGTGTTTTACACACCCCATACTATCGGCAATCGATACACCACCCCTTGCAAATGTTTGTGCATTTGACACAGCAAAGGGTAAAGGAAGCTCAACAACAAGGTCAACTCCATTTTTTAGTGCCATTTCAGTACGGTGCTTTTTTGAGAGTATAGCAACATCACCACGCTGAACAAAATTACCACTCATTATTGCAGTAATATGAGTAGCTCCGTTTTCTCTGCAAGAGTCAATTAAAAATTTATGCCCCTTATGAAATGGGTTAAATTCGCTTATTATAGCATAGTTGTTCAAAATAATAACTCCCTTAATCAAATTAATTGGTCAAAAAGGTTGAATTTGTCTTCTTTTTGTACTATTATATAATAGTAGTTGTATAATGGCAACGAAAATTTACTCCAAGGAGAATAAATGCAATGATTATTTTAGTTATTAATGCAGGTAGTTCATCTCTTAAATATCAGCTTTTTGATATGGACAATGAAAAGGTTCTTTGTAAAGGTAATTGCGAGAGAATAGGTCTTGAAAAAAGCTTTATCGGTCACAAAACAAGTGACGGTAAAAAAACCGAAAAAGAAGTGGTTCTAGAAAATCACAAAGATGCATTTATGCAGGTTAATGCTATGCTTACAGATGCAGAGTATGGTGTGATTAAGAGTACAAATGAAATTTCAGCTGTAGGTCATAGAGTAGTTCAGGGTGGTGCACGCTTTAGTAAAAGTGAGCTTGTAACACCAGAGGTTATTGAGGGTATCAGAGATTTAATTCCTCTTGCACCACTACATAATGCAGGTCATGTTCAGGCTATCGAGGCTTGTCTTGAGGTATTTGGCAATGAGGTTCCACAGGTTGCAGTATTCG
>JAZSEI010000046.1:0-53753 GCA_045531635.1 Acutalibacteraceae bacterium | reverse complement strand
AAGGTTCTTGATTTAGAGCCATTGTCCATTGAAGCTTGCCGTGAGCTTTTCTATAAGCACTATCAATTTGATGAGCGTAATAATGAGTTGGTAAACGACATTATCGCTCTTACTGCAAAACTTACTATTATGATAGTGTTTATTGCTAAGGTTGCTTGTCTTGAAGAAATGTCTTTGAAAGAACTTTATGAAAAACTTACCGAAAAAGGATTTAAGCTGAGTGATGAAGATGTCTCTTGTGAACACGAAAGACTTAGAAACGACAATACTATTATTACTCAGATGTGTATTCTGTTTTCTTTGGTAAAATACAGCGAAGCAGATAAAAAGATACTGACTAATATTTCGATTATCCCCAATATACGATTTGATTTCTCAAAAGCTAAAAAGTGGTTTGGAGTTAAGAAAAACAGCAATCTTATGAAACTGTTTAAAATGGGTATGCTTGAACAAATAACAAGTGACCGAAAGCATACTTATTGGATGCACTCAGTAATTGCCGCCGCTATACGAGAACAGCAAAAAGAGCACTTGTATGATTTATCAAGACCGTTTGTTGATATACTCTCAGAAGAACTTGGTTTATCTGTAAAGAATGGCAAGGAACACGAAAAGGCTTCTTATATATTTATCTCGTGGTCTGTTGCCGATATTATGGATAATCATTGGCACACTGAGTCAGACACAACTTTTCTTACAAACCTATTCCACGTTTGTTTTGCTTGCAGTAGTTATCATCTCTCCGAAAGATTAATCAATAGAGTTATTGATATTCAGAAAGACCCCGATAATGATTTTCCTGTATTAGAGCTTGCTTACAGCTATCGGAACAAAATTGATTTACTGTTGCATTTTGATAGAGCTAACGAAGCGGCTGACTTACTTGGAATTATAGAAAAGCTTTTTGATGATAACAATATACCGACGGAAGAGAGAAATATTCTGGATTATCAGTATGGTGTCTTGTATCAGGTAAGGGCGGATTATCCGAAATCAAGGGCTTATTTTCAAAATTGCATTGACCTTGCTATGTCGGAAGATGAAGAAAACAACGCTGACCTTGCTGTTGCATACTCTAATATGGGTAGAATGCTTGTTGATGCAGGTGAATATGTTGAAGCATACGAATTTATAAAGCAGTCAATTGAATACGATACAGAGGAAGATACGGCATCAAAGATGATTTCATACTGCACATTGGCAGATATTTGCTCTGAGTTGGTTGCTTCAGGATATTGGCAACATTATGATGAAGCTAAGGACAGTTTTAAGAGAGTAATTAAATTCAGAGAAGATAATCTTGGTAAGCTTCACAGTGATACTGCTATTGCATATCAGGAATACGCTTTGTTCTTACTTAATGTCGGCAGAGCTGATAATTCTTTCCTTGGCAAGGCTTTGAAGTATATAAATATGGCTTATGATATTCAAGTGAAATTATTCTCTGAACACAGCATTACGATAATGCGTAATTTTAACACTAAAGCACTTATATTAGATGAAATGGGATACCATAATGAAGCTTTTGATATTTTTGAAGATATCATCAAAAGTACAGAAAATATGAGTGACGATTATCTTACCGACCTTGCAACTTTCATTTATAATTATGCTCAGGCTCAGCGGGATGTTGGTTTGATTGATTATGCTATGCCTTATTATTTGCGTAGTATAGCTATATGGAACAGTTTGTCTGATTACGGGAATCTGCATTTAGTTTACGCATATAAGGGATATGGAGAGTGTCTATATGTTAAAGGTTGTGTTGAGGATGCTATTGAGAATTTTGAAACAGCGGCTAATCTCATTAAAGAAGATTTGAATTTTAAAATGAGTTTGTGGGATTCGATTGCAGCTCTGTATGCTATGATTGACAAATACGAAGATTGTGTAATGTGTTTTGTGAAGCTTTTGAAAGAGCTTACTGCATATAATGTGTATGATGACGAAACAAAGTTTGACACTTGTGAAAATCTTGCAAATGTATTAGAAGCAAGAGAACCACACGAGAAAAAGATTAAATCCTTGATTTTAGATGAACTGAAATCTGAACCGTCTGTTTTAGATTACATAGATGATTTTTTCAAAAAAGTGCAGAAAAACAGAACAATAGATATCACAGACTGAAAATTACATATTTGCTATAATTCAAACACAGTCAGTTGTGTTTAAATTATGGCGACAAACAAGGTGTAAACGCACCCATAATTTAAGCTTACAGGGCTTAGTTATGGGTGCGTTTTTTGTTACAAATCGCTGAAAAATACTCGCTCTGTTAATCATTAAAGATAACAAAAGTAGATTATAAAGAGACAGACAATATATTACAAAATACTATTATCACATTTGTATAATTATAAAATAAAAGATTTAATTTAAGGGATAATTACAAGTATTTATCGTATTTACAGAGATAGTGTTGCCTGTATCGTTTAACAGCAGTAAGCACACTGAAATATTATTTAAAGGAAGTGGTTGTGAATGTTATTAGTAAAACAGTTAAGGAACGAAGAAGTGATTACCAGCGATTATGTTAGATGTCCGTGTTGCACTAAAGGAAGATTGTGCGATAAGCCTGTGGGATTAAAGGTATCAACCGAAGAAATGAAACCAAGATTAGATAACACAGGAGTTTTCGTTATACTTAAATGTCATAAGTGCGGAAGAAAATCAACCGTACAATTCATATCTTAACATAATAATATGTTTAGTCATAGTTCTACCGCCGGTAATTAAAAAATCGGATAAGAGCCTGCATCCACCTAATATTGTGAGAACGAGGACTTTCGAGTCAGGACATGACAAACAGCTTTTAGGCTGATTTGTTGTGTCCTTTTTAATTTTACTCCTTTCTGCCTGAGAGCAGAGAGGAGTTTTTATGTTTTATGGGTGGCTTTGCTATATAGCTAAATATCCCTAATCTCCTAATTTTGATTTCAAAAATTCAAAATTAAAGGAGATTAGAAAATGATTATTACATTTAAAGAAAGAAAAGAGTTATTCAAAAGCGAGTGCAAGGTAATAAACCTTGATTTCGAATATCAAAGTTGTGTAAGTGATATAAAAGGCTGTTTGGGTAATGTCAAATGGGCAATTGTCACAGAATTAACAGAAGATGAATTGCTTGAACAATATGGTGATGTTATTAGTGAATATTATTTTCCATACGTTCTGCTTAACAGAAACCAAGATGAAACTATTCAAGATTTTTACAATATTGATGCTAAATATAGGATGAGACAAATTAGAAACGGACACGCCTTTGATATTACTGATGGGTGTTTTGAAGAACATCATCCTGATATAGCGGTAAACGAAGATTTATTAGAAAGTATTATACATAATGATGATATAAAAAGAGTTCGTAAAGCACTTTGTAACCTTAATAATAGTCAAAAGCGAAGAGTAATAAAATATTATTTTTATGATAAGACTCTTACGCAAATAGCAAAAGAAGAGGGTGTTAGTTTTTCTTCTGTCAGAGAGTCGATTGAAGGTGCAATTAAAAAAATTAAAAAATTTTTTTAAAATACCCCTATATTTTTTCGTTCCCTGTTCTAACTAGTAGAGGGATAATTTCAAATTATATTTTTGCAATGTACCTTAACACAATTTTGAAAAGAGGAATTTTATAATGATTACATCACAGAAAAGAAAAATTCATTGGGGCGATATTTACTATTGCAACTTAGGAAAAATGAAAGGCTCTGTACAGTGCGGTAAGAGACCTGTGCTTGTCATTCAGACCAATAAGCTCAACGCAACAAGTCCAACAGTTACTGTTGCGGTCATTACTTCAGTGGTTAAAAAGGCAGATATGGATACCCATATTGTAATAGGTAAAGAATGCGGACTTAAAGAAACCTCTATGGTTATGCTTGAGCAGTTAAGAACGATAGATAAATCGGAAGAACTGTTAGAGTATATCGGTTCTGTTACTGACAGAGATAAGATTACGGAGATACATAGAGGTTTAAAGTTTGCTTTTGGTATTCCTATGAAACCCAGAGAAAAAAGGACAGGCATTGTTTATAGCCTTTGTCCTCATTGCCGTCAGGAATATATGAGTGTTCCTGAAAACATAATCAAGCGAGTTGACCCATTTCAGGCTGAAAAGGAGCTTTGTGATAAATGTCAGGTTGGTTACGGTTACGATTATCTGATAATGAAACGTTGTAAGAATGGCAATAAGGAGGTTAAATGATGTTTGAAGAAAAGATTGCAGAAATGAATAAGAACACTGAGTCTGTTGCACCTGTATTTGATGCTTATGAGAAGCGTGTATATACCGTAGATGAAATTCAGGACATTTTAGGTATTAGCAAAACTACCGCATATCAGCTCGTAAAGTCCAATGTATTCCATAGTGTTCGTGTTGGCGGACAGTACAGAGTATCAAAGAAAAGCTTTGATGCTTGGCTTGATAAAACCACAGATGATTGTCAAGTGTGCGAATAAGAAAATCGCATAATTAACAGATTTCTCAATTCCCAGTATCATATAGCCAAGTCATTAACTTGGCTATATGATGAACGGGAGGAGTTGTTATGATGAAACAAACACCTGATGCTGAAAAGCGAGTTTATACAGTGGAGGAAATTATGAAAATTCTTGAAATCGGAAGAAATGCAACCTATCTTCTTATAAAAATGGAAGCTTTTCATTATGTGAAGATTGGTGGACAGTACAGAATATCTAAAAAGAGCTTTGATGAATGGCTTGACGGAATGAAAGGTGGCGAGATGTAATGGCAAACAATTTATCTTACAATATGTTTGACGAGCGTGTTGAGTATTTCAATGAAAAATCTAAAGAAAGAGAAGCCGAAGATATAGAATGGGAATCTTATTCCGTAGAAGAAATCCAACGTATTCTTTCTCTTACAGAAGATGAAGCGGTGAAACTTTTAAAATCAGGACTCTTTAAAGTATATCGTGTTGGTCACGAGTACAGAGCAGGTAAAAAGAGTGTTGAAGAAAACAAAAACATCGTTATGGCGATGACTACATATCAGGATAAAAAGACTATGACAGTCAGAGATATGAGTAGATTGCTCGGTCTTGGCAGAACCTGTTCTTACAGACTTATAGGTCAAAATTATTTCAAAAAATACTTGGTATTCGGAGTAATCAGGATTGATGTAGAAAGCTTTGAGGATTGGTATGCAGGACAGTTCCATTACAAAAAGGTAAACGGTGAAAGACCCGGTAGTAAATATAAAGGAACGATTGCTCCTATAACTATGGCTAAAGTTCTTGGCATCCCCAAAAGTACAGCTTATGGATTTATGAAACACGGGTTTGTTGATTTTGTAAGAATAAATGGTACTCGCAGAGTTTTAAGAGAAAGCTTTGAAAAATGGTATGCTTCACAAAATCACTATAAGATGATTAAAACCATCGAGGAGGTTGAAGATTATGTCGATTGAAGAAAGAGCCAGAAATTTGTATAACGAGAATCCTGTTAAACGCAGTTATTCCGTTGAGGAAGTTATGCAGATACTTGGTGTTGTCCGACAGACAGTTTATAAGCTCATAAATCGAGGGTGCTTTGAAGCTGTCAGGATAGATAAGAGTTATCGTATTATTAAATCAAGCTTTGATAAGTGGCTTGATGGTTGAAAGGAGAAAATATTTTGGCTTCTATTATTAAAAGAAAAAACAAATATGCTGTCGTATATAACTATAAAGATGAAATGGGTAATGTACGACAGAAATGGGAATCCTTTGATACTAATGCAGAGGCGAAAAAAAGAAAAGCAACAGTTGAATTTGAACAGTTAAACGGAACATTTATTGTTCCTACTGCAAACACAGTAGCAGATTTGCTTGAAGAATACTTTTCAGTTTATGGTGTTAAGAATTGGGCGATTTCAACCTATTCATCTAATATGGGACTTATGCACAACTATATATTACCTTTGATTGGTGATATAAAACTTGATGATATTACTCCGAGGTTGATGGATAAGTTTTACCAAAGCCTGCTTACGGTCAAAGCAAAGTCTACAAAGACAAGAAAAGCACGAAATGTTTATGTTACAGCACATACTATAAAAGAAATACATAAACTTCTGCGTGGTGCGTTTAATCAGGCTGTCAGATGGGAACTTATGAGCAGAAACCCTGTACTGTATGCTACGCTTCCAAAAGTAGAACACGAAAAGCGTGATATTTGGACGGCAGAAACATTGCTATATGCTCTTGAGGTTTGTGAAGATGATATGCTTGCTCTTGCTATTAACTTGTCATTTTCTTGTTCTTTGCGTATGGGCGAAATGTTAGGACTCACTTGGGACTGTATAGAGATTTCAGAACAAAGTATATCAAGTAATAATGCCTATATATATGTAAATAAGGAATTGCAGAGAGTTAAGCGAGAGATGTTAGATAAGTTGGATAACAAAGATGTTATTAAAGTGTTCCCAAGGTTTACCGGTAATACTACCACTTGTCTTGTTCTCAAAGCACCTAAGACTAAGACAAGTATCAGAAAAGTCTTTTTACCTAACACAGTTGCAAGAATGTTGGTCGAAAGAAAAAAGCAAATTGATGAAATGATTGAACTTTTCGGCAATGAGTATGTTGATTATAACTTGGTGTTCTGTTCTTCTGTGGGCAGACCCATAGAAGGTCAGGTTATAAACACTGCTCTTAAAAAGCTCATTAAAGAACATAATCTTCCACCGATAGTGTTTCATAGCTTTCGCCACGCAAGTATTACATATAAACTCAAATGGAACGGCGGAGATATGAAAGCTGTTCAAGGTGACTCAGGTCACGCAAGAATGGATATGGTAGCCAATGTTTATAGCCATATCATCGATGAGGACAGAAAATATAACGCTCAGAAGTTTGAAGAACAGTTCTATAACACAAGAGGTTTAAAAGATATAGAAGAAGGCAGAACCCCACCAATGCCAAAGTTTGAGGGTGCTGTTGAAATGAAATCCATAGACAAATCTATTCAAGAAGAAAAGCCTGTTGAGGAAAGTAACGATGATAGTGCTGAACTTCTTTCAAAACTTCTCTCAAAGCCTGAAACAGCAGCTTTACTCAAAGCACTTGCAAAGTCGATATAACAACAAAAGACAATCTATCTGTAAAAGGATAGGTTGTCTTTTTCAGTGTGTTAAATTATAATAGTATAGAAACATAAACTTCCTTTCGTGAATTTATCATATTTAAGGATTATTTAATAATTTAAGCATTATAATATGGTTGAATTTTAAAATTCAATTTTACGGAGGTAAGAAAGTCAAACGACGGATTGACTTTTGTATTGAATGATATTGAATAAATTGGAATTTGTATGTGAGGTAATGAAAATGAACAATTCAATATATAATCGTAGAAGTATTAGGAAATATTCCGATAAGCAAGTTCCTAAAGAAATGATAGAACAAATTATTGAAGCAGGAAGAATGTCACCCTCTGCTAAAAACAGACAACCTTGGAAGTATATAGTTTTTGGCGGTAAGCATAAATCTGAATTTCTTAAATGTATGTGGAAAGGTATTTTAAGAGAAGAAAATGAACTCGCTATGTTACCTGAGTCTCGCAATGGTCTTTCGGACGCAAAGAATACATGGAAAATCATGCAACAAGCTCCTATATTGATTGTCGTTTTAAATTCAAATGGGAAAAATCCTTTTGATGAAATCAATACGGATAATAGATTTGTTGAGATTTTCGATACACTTTCTATCGGTGCTTCGATTGAAAATATGTTATTAAAGGCAACCGAAATTGGCTTGGGAACTTTGTGGATTGCGAACACATGCTATGCATATAAAGAGTTAACAGAATATCTTAAAACAACACAACAGTTGGTTGGTGCAATTGCACTTGGTTATGCTGATGAAAAACCAACACAGCGACCAAGAAAAAATATGAACGATATTGCAGAATATAGATTATAAAACTTTAAGGAGTCCATATGGATAAAAAGAATTTATTGTTTTACGATGCTTACGAAGAGTTTTATGCAATGGCACAAAAGTCAAATGCATTCAAAGCGTTTTGTAAAGACGCATTCGGCGAGGATTTATCTCAGGATGGTTTCAGCAATATTGAGCAGATTGATATGATTTTTAATTACATACCGCAAAAAGAAAACGTAAATATTTTAGATGTTGGTTGCGGTAATGGTAAAATGCTTGGTTATTTACAAAGCAAAACAGGGGTGAATATTTACGGATTCGATTATTCGGAAACTGCAATAAATACTGCAAAAAAATTATTCCCTGAAAAGTCAAATTTTAAAGAAGGCGTAATTGGTGAAACGGATTATCCCGACTCAACCTTTGATGTAATTGTTTCTATGGATACTATGTATTTTGCAAATGATATGAACGCTTTTGTGGCTCAGATAAAAAAGTGGCTCAAGAAAGATGGTGTGTTTTTTGTTGGTTATCAGGAAGGAGAAGTTGTACCTAAAACCAAAAATGCGGACACTTCTCTACTAGCAAACGCATTAAAATCAAACGATATGAAATACGAAGTAACCGATATAACACAGCAAACTTATGAATTGCTCAAAACAAAACGCAATTCAGCGATGAAACACAAAGAAATGTTTGAAGCAGAAGGATACAGCCAATGGTGTGATATGCTGATTGCACAAACAGAGTATGCAAACGATTCATTTGAACAGTTCAAAGAGAAAATGGCAAGATATATTTATGTGATAAGAAGATAGACAAATCTCAATTTAACGGAGGGTTTTAAATGAACGCTTTAGTAGTTAATTGCAGTCCTGTAAGGAATGGTGCAACGGCAGAAATTGTAAATATTGTTTCAGAAAATTTGAAAAAGAAATATAATGTAAAAAGCATTTGTATTGATGACTTTGAAATCGGTCTTTGTAAAGGTTGCAGAAGTTGTCATAATACGGCAAAATGCATTCAGCACGATGAAGTTGATTCAGTTATAAAGTGTTATGAATGGGCAAATATCGTAGTTTCTGTATCGCCATCCTATTGGGCAGATGTACCCGGACAATTCAAGGTGTTCATCGACAGATGTACACCTTGGTGCAATACACACGAACCACACGCAAAACTTTCTGTCGGAAAAAAGGGCTACACAATTGCATTAAGAACCGGACCAAGTATGCCGGAATGTGAACGAGTTATAAGTACCATTGAACATTTTCACGGGCATTTAGAAATTGAGTCTTGTGGTAAACTGGGTTTGTGTTCCGTAGAATGTAAAGAAGACGTTGCCGGCAGAATTGATGAAATCACAGAATTCTGTAATATGATGTTAGAATTGTAAAATACGATTTATAGGTAAACTTGTATTTGATAGAGGAATAAACTATGAAAAAATTAGGTCTGATTGGTGGTATGGGACCGGAATCGACAATCCCATATTATCACGATATTGTATATGGTGTGCAAGAAGCATTAGGCGAATCAATATTCCCGGAGTTATCAATTGAAAGCGTAAATGTTTTTAATGTATTAAAATTATGTGGTGAAAAGAAATACGACGAGTTGACAGAATATCTGATGACCGCAATCTGTAATCTGGCTAAAAGCGGAGCTGATTTTGCGGCATTGTCAGCAAATACACCGCACATTGTATTTGACAGATTGAAGGCACAATCGCCGATTCCTTTGATTAGCATTGTAGAAGCAACTTGCGAGGAAGCTAATCGCAGAGGATTGAAGAAGATTGGTTTATTAGGCACGATTTTCACTATGACGGGAGAATTTTTTCACACACCATTTATGAAAAACGGAATTGAAGTTGTTATTCCGTCAGAAAACGAAATCAGTATGATAAATGAAAAAATATCCACAGAGTTAGAGTTGGGAATTGTAAAAGAAGAAACCTTATTGTTTTTCCAAAGCGTAATAAATCGTATGAAAAATGAGAACGGGATAGAAGCAATCGTGTTAGGTTGTACAGAGCTTCCCCTGTTATTAAACGATAAAGTAAGCCCTGTTCCGTGTTTGGATACAATGCAGATACATATTGATTCTATTATAAAGACAATTCTGGATTGTTGAATTTTACATATAATAAAGGAAAGAACCGAAATAAGCTTAACACTAAACGTAAAGTTATAATTAATTTTACATCTTAACAAGCATTTTGCTGAAAGTAAATGCAAAGTCGATATAACAACAAAAGACAATCTATCTGTAAAGGATAGGTTGTCTTTTTCAATGTATTACATTATAATAGTATAGAACTTTAACTTTGATTTTATGGTTGTTATTACTTATGTTTTCTAATGAATATCAGGTATTATAAGGTAACAAAGTAACTTATATGTGTTACCTGAAATTCGGTTGCTCTGCTAATTTTCTGCTAACAGAAGACCTAATTCCTCGCTATTATTAGCTGGAAATAGTTGTGTTCGGAGTAACAGTAAAATGCCGTGAAACCCTGATAAATACTGGATTTGTTAGTGTTAGTTATCAAACAAAAAATGCCCCTGACCGTGTCTCCTAAGGGCTAGTTGCGTGTTCGATTCACACAGGGGGTGCCAAAATTTAATCAATCCGAACATATCTGATATATTTTTGTTAACGATATCTTCGGTATTGTTGTTACTAGAAGTTAATCTTGGTAACTAACAAATAAGACAAATCCCACAACTCTCCTAATGGTAGTTATGGGATTTGTTTTATTTATTTGTTAGTTAATTATGGTTCTGGTTTGAACTTTCTTTTTCTTCGCTTGCAACGAATTTTTTTACTATCCTGCGAATCATGTTTTTCTATAACATCATAGTAAAAATATCTGAATATATATCTATATCTTATAAAAGAAAACCTAAACCATCGTCTGATTAGAAGCATTGCACTCACCAGACTAAAAGCTAATAAAAACCAAATATTCATTCTTTGAGAATCAATCAAAGGTACTAACGATAAGACGTCTAATAACAATAAAATCAATGAAATAAAAGATATCACTATAAAATAAAGTAATAAACTTCGACTCATAGCTGCTAAAGATTGATCTTTGTCTATTTTCGAATTTTTTTCTTTTTCTATTAAGTAAAACCTACAATAGTTATATATGTCATTAACATTCTTATCACGAGAATCTAGTTTTAAACGAACTTATGCATATTGATTAATTTTGTTTATTGATTCCTTTCTTAATGCTTATTCACGCATAAATTTTGAATTTATGATAATTTTAAAAATTCTTCATGGTACACATAACCTAGAAGCGATTAGATTTCTTGGAAAATTATTCCTATAAAATAGCTAATAACTAAAAAGCAAAAAGTTCCCTCTAAATTACTATCATTTATAGATAATATGTTAAAATTACATGCTTGAGTCATTACATAAAACTAACATTACTGTTTAACTGATTGCTGTTCCAGATTTTTAACTACATATTTATATTTACCAAAGTTGTAAGGCTCTTTCTCCTGAGTAATATTACCATATTGAATGGCATTAGTAGGGCAATTACTTATACACGCCATACAGTGTGTACATTGATTATCCCAGACAGGCCTTTTATCTACAAGCTTAATATTATTAAGAGGACACAGCTTTTCGCACTTACCACAGCCGATACAAGACTCTTCGGCATAGAAATCCTTTGCAGTAAGCTTGTATTTACACCATATTGGGTTAAATGGAACTGTAATAATAGTTTCGAATAAAAATACATGTCTTGCTGTAAGCTTATTTCCAGATAGAATATCCGACGCTACCTGATGTAGCTGATTATACGAGCTTGTAATTCTTTCTTCTACCTCAGGCTTTTCCAGCATAGGATAATCATTACTTGCAACATAATTTCTAGGCATTTTAAACTCAGCATGACCATGACAAGTCATCTTTTTTGCTTTAAAAATCCTTTTCAAAAGAAGTCCTGAAGGCCCACAATAGCCACCACTTGTAAGAATAAAATAAACGTCTTTGCTTCCTGTAAATGATTGTTCTTTAAGGTATTTAGCCATAAAGCGTGGTATTTCACATACATAAACCGGAGCACAGATAACAAACGGTTTTTCGGAATAAATAGGTGAAAAATCCTGCGATTTTATACGCTCAAGAAGATTAACACACTCATCGTTTGTTCGCTTTGCTAGCTCCTTAGCAATAAACTCTGTATTACCTGTTGCAGAAAAATATAAGACCATTTAATACCTCCGTAAATATAATTTTTTCTATATTATATTACATTGATGGTTAAAACACAATGATTAACCTATATGTTTTTTATTGCATTATAATACTATCTCATTTCTAACAAATAGATATCTTTTCGACATATTTTTCACCTGACTTCATAGCCTTGCTGTGGTATTCTATTCGTCAGATAAAAAATCTGCTCAAAAATCTTATCCACCGTTTAGAACTGAAATAGTATGAAATTATGATAGCTATATTTCAAGAAAATAAAAATAATATTTATCAAAAGTATTGACAACAACAATCAGCAGTGATATAATCGCCTACAACAAGATAAGAAAAGCGATGACGGAAAAAAGTAGTTTAGTTGGAAGCATCCAGAGAGAACAGCGTTTGGTGGAAGCTGTTTATGTGGAAGGTAGACGAAAACCATTCCAGAGCCGTAATGCCGAAATTAGTAAGTGTTACCGTATTCCTGCGTTAAAGGATAGGATTTGTCAGAATCTAAAGTAAAAAGTTAAGGTGGAACCGTGCTAACTGCACCCTTAAGACTGTATTATTATGGTCTTTTGGGTGCTTTTCTTATGTTGTTACTAATATTTTTAAAAGAGAAAGGAACAACAAATTATGAAAATTCTTAGAAAAAACGGAGAAATTATTGAGGCGAACTTCGAAGATGCCGAGGCTAAAAAGGCATTCTGGCACACAAGTGCTCATGTGCTTGCACAGGCTGTTAAACGATTGTATCCAGAAACAAAATGTGCAATTGGTCCAGCAATTGAAAACGGATTCTACTATGATTTTGATTTTGCATTTACATTTTCAGAGGAGCATTTGAAAGCAATCGAAGATGAAATGCGTAAGATTATTAAGGAGTCATTTTCTTTGCAGGTTTGCGAAAAGTCAAAAGAAGAGGCTCTTAGCATTATGAAAAACGCAGACGAAAAGTATAAGCTTGAGTTGATTGAGAGTCTTGATGAAGATGAAAAAATCAGCTTTTATAAGCAGGGCGAATACGAGGAGTTTTGTGCTGGGCCACATATCTCTAATGTATGCTACATCAAGGCTTTAAAGCTTTTGTCAGTAGCAGGTGCATACTGGAGAGGAAACGAAAACAATCAAATGCTTACAAGAATTTATGGTATCTCTTTTCCAAAGGCATCTCAGCTAGAGGAATATCTGCATATGCTAGAAGAAGCAAAGGCAAGAGACCACAGAAAGCTTGGTAAGGAGCTTGGAATATTTACAATTTTCGATGAGGGTTCAGGTTTACCAGTGTTTTTGCCTAAGGGAATGGTTCTTAAGAATCTACTGATTGATTATTGGAGAAAAATCCACCGTAGGGACGGATATGTAGAAATATCTACACCGATTATGCTGGAGAGAAGTCTTTGGGAGACATCTGGTCACTGGGATTTTTACCGAGATTCTATGTATTCTCTTAAGGTAGAAGATGATGATTATGCTATTAAGCCTATGAGCTGTCCTGGTGGAATGTTGGTTTATAAGCTGGAGCCAAGGTCATATAAGGAGCTACCTATGAGAATGGGTGAGCTTGGACTTGTACACCGTAATGAAAAATCTGGAACACTACACGGTCTTATGCGAGTTCGCTCCTTTACACAGGATGACGCACATATAATTATGAGAGAAGACCAGGTAATGGATGAAATACAAGGAGTTATGCGACTGATTGACGAGGTTTATCAGAAGTTCGGCTTCTCTTATGAGATAGAGCTATCAACAAGACCTGAAAATTCTATAGGCAGTGATGAGGATTGGGAATTAGCTACAGAGGCACTTGAAAAAGCAGTTCAAGGAATGGGAAAATCCTATGTGGTAAACGAAGGTGATGGTGCCTTTTATGGACCAAAGCTTGATTTCCACCTAAAGGACTCAATAGGCAGAACATGGCAGTGTGGAACAATTCAGCTTGATTTCCAGCTTCCACAAAGATTTGACATTGATTACATTGGTGCAGACGGAGAAAAGCATAGACCAATTATGCTCCACAGAGTTGTATTTGGTTCTATTGAACGCTTCATTGGTATTTTGATAGAGCATTATGCTGGTAAATTCCCAGTCTGGATTGCACCAGTGCAAATTAAGATTCTACCTGTATCTGATAAGTATAATAACTATGCGAAGAAAGTAGCAGAAGCTCTTAACGAGAACGATATACGAGTAGAAGTTGACAACAGAAGTGAAAAGCTGGGATATAAGATTCGTGAAGCCAGAATGGATAAGGTTCCATATATGGTTATTGTGGGTGAAAATGAGCAGAATAATGACTCTGTATCAGTAAGACAAAGAGATGCTGAACTTGGCAAACAAGAGTTAGGCGAAATGAAGCTTGAGCAGTTGATTGAGCTTGTGAAAAAAAGTTAAGCAAATTAAATCAGTACTAAATTTTAATTTCAAAATTGATATAGCAACAAAAGCAATCTATCTGTTATAATATGTATTTTCTACCCTTATCCCCTACTAAAAATAAATACAAAAGTCATTAGAAAAACCCAAGCATAGCTTAAAAACTATACTTGGGTAAGAATTCAAAATAATCTGTTTATCAACAACATTTCAAGTATATCGAGAAATACTAATTCGTAAGCTTTTTAAGGCATTTCTTTTATCTCATCCACCCATCCGATTATCAAACTGATTATATCACACATATTCATTGTGTTCAATTTACAAGCTGACCACAAAGCGTATATCACATAGCTTTCAGCACAAGAACCTTTGTATAATCACAGTGTATATATTCTTCTATTTGCAAACCATGTTTTTCAAAATAAGAATATAAATTTTCTTTTACAAATGTACGATATGGTTTTGGCTCAAAAAGATGAATTGGCATAAACAGAAGTCGTTGCGAACGCTTTTTGCTACGCTCCCATTCGGTAACGATTATTCTGCCGTCTTTTTTCAGAACTCGTTTTGCCTCGGATAATATCTTAGAGCGAATCTCTTCATTCATTTCGTGTAGTACAAGCGACAAAAGTATTTTATCGAAACTTTCTGTTTTAAACCTAAGCTTTGTAGCGTCCATTTTATAGAGCTTGATATTTTTAACATCGGATTTTTCAATCTTTTTGCTTGCTACTTTAAGCATATTTTCTGACAAATCCACCCCGACAATTTCAACTTTGGAAATTGCTTTTGAAATACCCATAGCGTTTGTTGCAGTACCTGTGCAAAAATCGAGGATTTTATCATTTTCATATATAGCTTCAATCACAGCTTTTCTGGGACTATTATCGTAATTTTTGAAATAGATAATATCCAACAGGTCATATACGCTTGCAATCAGCTGGTAAAATATATTTGTTATCATTTCGTCACCTCTTATCTTTTTTTGCAAACCAAGGTATACATCTGTTTACTCTTTTACAGTACTTAACATACTCATCACCATACAGATTTTTGAGCCATTTTTCCTCAGAAAGCTTTAAAACGATTGTCATAAATGCCCACCCCAAAACAGGAGCTATAAATACCACAAGATTATTTGCAATACATACTGCACCTGTGCAAGCAAGTAAAAACGCACTGTAAATGGGATTTCTGACAACACTATACACGCCTGTTGTTACAAGCTTGTTTTGTGTAATACCAGCATAAACCTTTGAATGAAATGCTGCACTTAAATACATTAAAACTCCGAACAAAATCAATCCTGCTCCAATAGCTTTAAGTGGAATATTCAATACTGCAATTTTACCAAACTCAAAGTAACCCAGCTGTGATAGCAATATACCGATTAAAGTAACTACAATCTGAAATCCAACAATAAGTGGACCTACTCCAAACAAAGGTAAATGTTCTTTTTTCTTCATAATCTTTTCCTCCAATTTTTGTATAAGCTTTGCATCGGCTATATAATTTTAGTTTAGCCAACATATTTTACAGAACACATTGTTCGATTATTATAATAACGCCAGATTAGCTAAAATACAACATACGATTTTGCCACCCTGTAAGTTAATGAACATTTTTGAATATTTGTATAGTAAGACTGTAACCCACTTTCTCTTACTTGGTCAGAGCTGATATATATCACAAACTAAAAAGCTCAGCAAAAGTAATATTACTAATGCTGAGCTTTTTCTATGCGTATTTTAATTTAAGCTTACACCAAAATCATCTGTTTGTAGTTTTTCAAAATATTATCAATCCTTTTTGTTTATATATTCTATAAACTCTGGTGTCTTTGACCAATACTTAATACCCCAGTTTTCAAAGTTCCATTCATCCATATATTCGTTACACTCGTAGTCGATATAATATATCAATCCGTTTTGTACGACAAAATTAGTTGGGAAATAATCAATATTAAGTCCTGCTTTTTTGGCTGTTTCTGATATTTCACGAATTTGCTCCATATAAGGCTCAACTGATACATCATTTTTCACCATGTCAAAAATTGTATCGCCATCTATGTACTCCTTTAAAATTCGCTCATTTTCAATGTCGATTTCTATCATCTCTGGGATTCTGATACCAGCATTAAGAAGTCGTTTGTAGTCGTGATTTTCGGCTTCTATTTTGTTGCCAAAGTTATAATAGGCACAAGGCTCGTGATGTATCTGCTTTAATACATATTGCTTCCCGTTCTTTTCTGCAAGGTAAGAATAGCCACCCTTTCCTTTGCCAAGTAATCTGATAATTGAATATTCCTTTTCGTTAATAGTTAAAGCTTTCATTTGTTACACTCCCTATAAATAATTTTTCCTTTAGATTTAAAAGCAACAGGTATATTTTCTTTGTGTGAAGAAATCATTACTACAATGATAATACTTCACATTAAGCCTTACTCCTATACCATTTTTATAAGCTTAATTTATCTACTCTATAAAATCAGCAGTAATTCCCTTGCCTGTGCGAAGTATTATTATTAACTAGTTATCATCAAGATCATAGCAAAAATTAGAATTACATTTATGCTCAATAGCCGATATATTTATAATTATCACCACTTGCATTATACACTCTTTATAGTTATAATGCTTACAGTATTCTAATACAATTTTTACACAAAACTAATATGGTGATATTTATGGAAAATATTTTACACGAAACAAAGGTCCACGGCAAGCTCACATTCCCATATATGGTTTATCGAGGTCAGATTCCTGAATATATACAAAGCTTTCCTGTGCATTGGCATAAAGAAATGGAGATAATTTATGTTGTAAACGGAGAAGGTACGGTAACTGTTCAAACAACCAAATATAATTCATGTAAAGGCGATATTATTCTTATCCAGCCCGAAACGCTTCACTCAATTGAACAGCTTAATAACCAGCATATGGAATACTTCAATATAATTTTCGACTTCAATCTGTTAGAGAGCGACACAAGCTACTGCTATATAAATTTTTTAAAACCAATCTATGAGCGTACAAGAACTGTTCCTGTTTATATTAAAGACAGCGAACCACTTTCATCTCTTATAACACCACATATTAAGTACCTTATAGAGAACCGAAAACAAAAATTTTCTGGCGATGAGCTTATGATAAAATCAAATCTTTACGCTATTATTCACCACATAAATAAATTCTGTACAGAAACAAGCGATGTATCATTGAAGCTTGAAAGTAATTACAACAAAATTAAAGAGGTGCTAATGTACGTTCACACACATTACTCTGAAAAGCTGACTGTAGAGAATGTAGCAACACTTATAAATTATTCGCCAAACTACTTTTCAAAGCTATTTCACGAGCTTACTGGCACAAGCTTTATTCAATATGTTATAAACTATCGCTTAGATATAGCAAGCGAAAAGCTGACAAACACAAAGCTTACTATAACAGAAATAGCCGAGGAAACAGGCTTCAGTAATCTACCCTACTTCACACGTAGCTTTACAGCCAAATTTGACACAACACCTAATACATATAGAAAGCTAAAAAACGGCACATCAAAATAATATTGTAAACATTATAAGCTCAGATTTTTACACTATACAAAGAACTCCCGACTATCAAATCGGGAGTCCCGCTTTGATATATGAGTATTTATTAAGTTTATTTTTCATAAACCAAATTATACTATTTCTGTTCTAACAGGTAGACATCTTTTCGGCATATTTTTCACCTGACTTCATAGCCTTGCTGTGGTATGCTATTCGTCAGATAAAAAATCTGATTGAAAATCTTATCCACTGTTTAGAACAGAAATAGTATTAAAGGTAGATTTATCAGTGTAATCCACACCATCAATATTATCCTACCATCAGAAGCCTTCAAGTGGAGGAAGAATATATTCAAAGAAACCTTCTTTTGTGTAAGCAACTGCATAAAGCACACCTATTTCTTGTTGATATGAGCCACCTTCTTCGTTTGGGTCACCCTTACCTCTGACAGCTATGTAATTAGCCTTTGGTACATTAACAATCATTGGTTTATTCTTTGGCATATAAAATTCTTTGTATTCTTTCTTAAAATCAAAAACCATACTACACCTCATAAAATTCAAATTAACATAGCAATTAATAATTTTATATAATATACAACATTTCTTGTTTTAATCAATAGCTTCTACTCTTTACCTTAGATAAAAAACTGTTGTCTATTTAAACCAAAACTACTTGCACCAAATAAGATAGTTGTTCTAAACTTCAATTCTCTAAGGTTGTGCGTCTGCTTTTTTATTTTATCAATTCTTGAAGCATGATATTGTGTATTCTTCTATTTTCGTTATATGATGTTGTGATTATTATGCTTGTGTGATATACTTTAACAAAAGTTGATATTATAGATTCAAAAGAATGAATATAAATGCACTTTTTACTATAACCTACAAAAAGATATGTTTTACTCAACATAAAAAATCAGTGCGATATTTTCAGACTATATAGAAGGACTTTTTTACATAAGGTAATCAGTTTCAATGAAGGATAAGGAGATTTATGGCTAATAAGTGTTATATATATAAGATATTCAGAAGTATATTTCTGCCTGTGTTTAAATTTATATACAGACCTACAATTATAAACAAAGAATCTATTCCATGTAATGGTTCGGCTATTATTGCTGGCAATCACAAGCACGCTCTTGACCCTATATTTGTAGATGTATGTACAAAAAGAATTGTTTTTACACTGGCTAAAAAGGAGCTACATGATGGATTCTTCGGGTTCTTTTTCAGAGCTGTGGGTACAATTCCTGTTGATTTGCATAGTTCAACAAACAAAAAAGCTTCGAGTGTAGCTGTAGATAAACTAAACGAAGGTAATCTAATCAATTTATCACCTGAAGCTAAAAGAAATTATACAAATGAATTATTATTACCTTTTAAATACGGTGCTGTTTCTATGGCTAAAAAGACAAACAGCGTTATTATCCCATATTCAATAACGGGTGACTACAAGCTGTTTTCTAAAAATCTGAAAATTGCTTTCGGAAAGCCTTTAACTGTGACCGATTTGGAATTCGAAAAAGCAAACGAAGCACTGTATAACTCAATAAAAGAATTATTAATAGAGAATATGGAAGAAAATGAACTACAAACAAAAATAATCAGTGAATATCGAGGTGTACCAAATGCAAAAAGAAAAAGTTCTTAATTATTCGGAACTTGAAAACAGGGTTGAAACAAACTGGTATAAATTTTACGAGAACATTCCAAAGCATTTAGACTACCCGGATATTTCTATTTTTCAAATGCTGGAGAAAAACAGCTTATCAAGATTAAATCTTATTGCATATAATTACTTTGGTAAAAAGGCTACATATAAAAGATTGTTTACAGATATTGAAGATTGTGCCAAAGCATTGAAAAATATAGGAGTTGAAGAAAACGACAGAGTTACAATATGTATGCCTAATACTCCACAGGCTATAACAGCCTTTTATTCTGTAAATAAAATAGGTGCAGTTGCAAGTATGATTCATCCATTGTCTGCTGAAAACGAAATAAAGCATTATCTTAATGTTTCTGAAAGCAAAATACTTATTACAATAGATTTATCGTGGAAAAAAATCAGTAAGGTAATAGATGAAACTGCTGTTAAAAAGGTAATTATTGTTTCAGTTAAAGAGTCTATGCCGTTATTACTAAAAACAGGTTATACACTTACTAAAGAAAGTAAAATATATAAGCCTGTTGCTTCTGAAAAAATAATATATTGGAAGGATTTTATCAACTTGGGCAAAAATTACAATGGACTTACCACTGTAAGCAAAAAAGGTGATGCCGAAGCTGTTATTCTTTACAGTGGTGGTACTTCTGGTTACCCTAAAGGAATTGTGCTGACAAATCTAAATTTCAATGCTCTTGCTATGCAGAGTATTGTAGCTTGTGGTTGCTTGAATGAAAAAGATAAAGTCTTGTCTATTATGCCGATATTCCACGGGTTCGGTCTGGGCATCTGTATTAATACTGTGCTTAATTTTGGTGGGTGTGCCATTATTCTGCCTCAATTCTCTGCAAAAACCTTTGATAAGCTACTAAAAAAATACAAGCCTAATATTATTGCCGGTGTGCCAACACTATACGAAGCTTTGCTGAACAATAAAAAAATTCAAAAAATGGATTTATCATATTTGAAGTGTGTAATTTCGGGTGGTGATTCGCTTTCTGTTGCTTTGAAGAAAAAGCTGGACGCATTTTTGCAAAGCCATGGTGCTGATATTCAGGTAAGAGAAGGCTACGGACTAACCGAATGTGTTACCGGTAGTTGCCTTACACCGATGAACTATTACAGGGAAGGTAGCATTGGTATCCCCTATCCCGATACATATTATAAGATTGTTAAGCCTGATACTGAAGAAGCTGTAGAGTATAATACCGACGGTGAAATAGTTTTGAGTGGTCCTAGCGTTATGTCCAGATATCTGAACAACGATGAAGAAAGTAAAAAAGTCCTAAGAAAACACAAGGATGGTTTGCTATGGTTACATACAGGTGATTTGGGTTGTATGGATGAAGACGGATTTGTTTACTTTAAACAGAGAATCAAGAGAATGATTATTTCATCGGGTTACAACATTTACCCACAACATATCGAAAACGTAATTGACAGCCACGAAGCTGTACTTATGTCTTGCGTAGTTGCCAGAAGCCATCCTTATAAACATCAGGTTGCTAAGGCTTTTGTTGTTTTAAAGGACGGTATAGCACCAAATGAAGAGTTAAAGCAAGAAATTATGAACCATTGTGCTAAAAGTATTGCAAAATATTCTTTGCCTTACGAGATAGAATTCAGAGATAATCTGCCTAAAACACTGGTGGGGAAAATTGCATACACACAGCTTGCTGAGGAGACAGAAAATGAGTAACAGGAAAATCAGTTTTCTATTAATTCACCCTGAAATATCCAGAACAAAGTATAATTTTGTGGGTGTAATTGAAAATGAATGTCTTGAACTGGAATATATTTCAACTATTATTAAAGAAAATGGATATGAGGTAAACATATATGACGGTCAGGTTGAAAAAGAAAGTGTTCAGAGTAGAATAAGAAAACTCAATCCTGATGTAGTTTATGTATGTGGCAGAACACGACAAGAGAATTTTATGCTTGAATATTGCGAAGAAGCTAAAAAGTTCAATAAAGATATAATCACTATTATCGGTGGACTGCACGCTCAGTTATCCTACGAAAGAATGTACAAGGATTATGTTGATTATATTTTAACAACATTTGATGTCTTTAAAATTCTTGATATAGTTGATTACAGCATAAAGAAGCTCGATTTAGATTTAAAAAGCGTTGACGGTATTTGTTTTAAAAAGGATAATAAATGGGTTGCAAATGAGTCAAAGCCTTTTGATATAAAAAGATTACCTCTGCCTGACAGAAGCTATTTTTATGAGCACCCAACCAACTACCGATATCTTGAATTAGAGCATTCAGCGTGGGTACGAACTGCATATTGTTGCCCGTATCGTTGCAAATTCTGCCACAGAAACAGAATGAACTGTGGCAAATATGTTTGCAGAGATATTGAAGATGTAGTAAACGAAATTAAAGAAATTAAGTCTGACAACATTTATATTGTAGACGATGATTTTCTATTTGATATTGAAAGGCTGAACAGATTTATTTCTCTGATAAAAGAAAATAAGATAAATAAAAAATACATATGCTACGGCAGGTCTGACTTTATTGCTGAAAATGAAGATATAATGAAAAGGCTAAAAGAAATCGGATTATATTATGTTCTGGTGGGATTGGAATCTATAAACGACAACGAACTGACTGAATATAATAAAAAGTCTGATATAAATAAAAATATAAGAAGTATAGAAATCTGCCATAAATATGGTATAAATCTTATGGGTATGTTTATTCTGGGCTTGGATTTTGAAGCTAAGGATTTTAAATCACTTTACAAGTGGATAAAAAAGCATAAGCTAAAGCACGTTGCAACTTCTATTTTTACACCTGAATTTGGAATTGAAACCTATGATATGTATAAAGACAGACTAATTACCGATAACCCGTCACACTGGGATTATCTGCACCTGGTTGCAAAGCCTGCTAAAATGAGTGTAAAAAGATATTACCTAAATTATTACATACTGCTTATAAAGTTATTTTTTAAGGCTAAAAAAGAAGGTGTGTATGACTTTATTGATTACGGTGATTACATTAAGTCTTTTATAGTCAATATTTTTAAATCAAAAAGGAAGAACGACGATGAGTGATAAAAATAAAGAAGAAAAGATTAAAAAGATAATCCCGAGCAAGCTAGAAACAGGATTTCAGCAATTTTTGTATAAGACAATAGGCGTTCATATTCCTGAAAATATGACACCTAACCAGATAACTTTAATTGGTGCGATTGGTGGTTTGATTGGAATTGTATGTGCTTTTATCGCTAAGTGGAACCCTCTGTTTCTTATAGGTACTATATGTGGACTGATTTGCCATTTGATTTGTGATGACCTTGACGGATATGTGGCAAGAACAAGAAATATGACATCAAAAGCAGGTGGATATTTTGACCTGCTTACCGATATTCTGCATATTACATATCTTATAATTACTCTGACTTTTGCTGGTTTTGTAAGCTTTGAGATTGCTATATTTCTGGTACCTGTTTACGCTCTTATTATTTTTACTGCAATGAATTATATATTGTATCTGAAGGAATTTCTCTTCCCAAGACTTGGCCCTATTGAAACGCATTTGTTTTTTATAGTGCTTTGCATAGGTAGTATGATATTTGATAATGAAATTATTACAATCTGTGGATTTGGAATCAAGTTTGCTGATATAGTGTTTATTCTTGGTGGAATTCCTATGTACTATGAAATGATAAGATTGCAGATACAGCTATTTAAAAGGTTGAAATTAAAAGACAATGAAGACAAAGAATGATGAATATATTTATGTTATACTGGTTAAGGCTTTGACAGGACTAGGAAAGTTTGCAAGGTGCTTTTCAAAATACGACTACACGCATATTGCTGTATGTCTTGATGATAAATTTGAGGACTTTATCACATTTTCAAGAAGAAAGCACTTTGCACCTTTTGACTGTGGATTTATGCACGAAACATTGGATTGCTATGCCTTTGGAAAGAACGAAAAAGTAAAGCTCAAGGTTTTTAAAGTTCCTGTGTCGGAAGCAGACAAAAGTAATATTGTAAATTTCATAGAAAACATATCGTACGATGAAAGCTATCTTTTTAATTTTCTTTCTATGATTACTATGATGATTATACATGGGTTCAGAATTTACAAGTCTTATAACTGTATGTCGTTTGTAGGTAAGATAATAGAACTTTCAAACTCTGTAAAAATGGAAAAGCCGTATTACAAGTACAACATAAAGGAGATTGACAGCTTGCTTGACTGTTATTTTTATAAAGAAGAATATTTTAAAAAGTTAAAAACAGAAAATCAAAACTATATGGATCATGTTAGTGTGTTTAAAAATATTAACTTATTTTTTAAGCTAAACGGCAAATTGATTTACAGGTTAATCGCAAAAAGGAAGGATATTTATGAATAATAATCTACCCGAGGTAAGAAGAAAAAAGTTTAAACAAGCATTAAAAGATAAAAAACATCTTAGAGTGCTTGAAGCCTCAAACGGGTTAACAGGTATTATCGTAGAAAAAACAAAGGTTGGTAATAAAGAATTTGATGCTATGTGGCTGAGTTCGCTATGTGATTCTACTATTAAAGGCAAACCTGACAATGAATTAGTTGATTTTTCAAGCAGAGTCAGAACCATTGAAGAAATTTCAGAGGTTACTTCAAAACCGATTATCGTAGACGGCGACACAGGTGGACAAACCGAGCATTTTATCTATAATGTGAGAACATTAGAGCGTCTGGGAGTATCTGCTGTTATTATAGAGGATAAAAAAGGCTTAAAGCATAATTCTTTGCTTAACAATTCTGAACAGATACTAGAGGATAAAGAGGTATTTGCAGAGAAAATCAGACAAGGTAAATTAAGCTTGCAGTCAGATGATTTTATGATTATAGCACGACTTGAAAGCTTTATTGCAGGAGAAGATATTAACGACGCTTTAACCAGAGCCGAGGCTTATATAAATGCAGGTGCTGATGGAATTATGATTCACAGTAAGAAAGAGGACGGCAAGGAAATTCTTGATTTTATAGCTGAATTCAAAGACAGATATAAGAATATTCCGTTGGTTCTGGTGCCTACCACTTATAATCATTTTAAAGATACTCAGTTATTCGAGCTAGGAGCTGATATTATAATTTATGCAAACCAACTGTTGAGAAGCTCATATAAAATAATGAATATGGTTGCAGAAAAAATACTACAAGATGAGTCTTCGGAAAATGTAAGCAAACATTATTGTGCTTCTTTGGAAGAAATACTACAGATAACAGGTGACTGCAAATGATTGACCCACAGAAATTTTATAATACTTTAACAGAAAATAATTTTCATTTTTTCACAGGTGTACCCGATTCTTTACTTAAAGAACTATGTATGTGTATAACAGACAATGCAGAAGATAATCACATAATTTCAGCCAACGAAGGCAATGCTCTTGCAATAGCTTGTGGTTATAATATTACAACAGCTGATTATGCTGTTGTATATATGCAAAATTCAGGACTTGGTAATATTGTAAACCCTCTTCTCTCTTTGGCTGATGATAAGGTTTATAAAATACCTATGCTGTTAATTATCGGTTACCGTGGTGAACCAAACATCAAAGACGAACCTCAGCATATTACACAAGGTGAGCTTACCCTCCCTTTGCTTGAAACCTTGGGTATTAAATATTTCGTTTTAAATGACGACTATAATAATCAGATTAAAGCTTGCTTTGACTATATAAAAAAATATAACAAACCTATTGCATTGGTGGTTAGAAAGAATACTTTTTCTGCATATAAAAATCAGATAAAGAGCAATAACAGAAATCAATTGTCACGAGAAGAAGCTCTTGAAACGATTATAAAGAATTTATCTGATGATGATTTTATTGTTTCAACTACTGGTAAGACTTCAAGAGAGATATTCGAAATCAGGGAGAAAAATAATCAAAGTCACGCAAATGATTTTCTTACAGTTGGTTCTATGGGTCATACATCTTCTCTTGCTTTGGGAATTAGTATGTTCAGTGATAAAAATGTATTCTGTATCGACGGTGACGGCTCATTTATTATGCATATGGGTGGTCTTGCTGTAGCTGTTAAGAATTGTAAAGAAAACTTCAAGTATATCCTTATCAACAACGGATGTCACGAATCTGTTGGTGGTCAACCTACCATTTCTAACAGTATTGATATATCGGCTATTCTTAAAGGCTTTGGATTTAAAAATGCTTTTAAAATATACACAAAAGAGCAATTAGAGAATGTAGTTCCTCTTTTAAAAAACAGTGAAAAAACAGCTGTTATAATCTACACAAATGATAAGTCAAGAAAAAATCTGGGTAGACCTACAACTTCTCCACAATTTAATAAAGTAGAATTTCAAAATAAACTGAGGTGTAAAAGTGAAAGCACTGATATTTAATTCGGGTATGGGCAGCAGACTAAACAGATTGACTGAAAACAACCCTAAATGTATGATAAAGCTATACAACGGCGAAACTATTTTTGAAAGACAGATAAGAATTCTGAGCGAATGTGGAATAACGAATTTTATAGTTACTACAGGCCCATTTAGCGAACAGCTGTATAAGACTGCTGATAAATTCAAAAATCTAAACTTTAAATTTGTTGAGAACAAGGATTACCGAAATACAAATTATATTGTATCAATGAATAACGCAGGCGATTTATTAGACGATGATATTTTGTTGTTGCATGGTGACCTTGTTTTTAATAAAAATCTTATTTTAAAACTACTTGAAAATAAAAGCAACTCAATTTGTCTTTACAATGAATTTAAAAAACTGCCCGAAAAAGATTTTAAAGGCAGGTTTAAAAATAACAGATTACTTGAAGTTTCTGTAAATATTTTTGATGATGATTGCTATGCTTTTCAGCCGTTATACAAACTGAGTAAAAAGGATATTACATTATGGAAAGAAAAAGTTGCTGAATTTGTAGCAAACGGGAATGTTACGGTTTATGCTGAAAATGCTTTAAACCAAATAACATATAAAGTGAATTTACAAGGGATGTCATATAAAGACGATTATATTGAAGAAATTGACGACGAAAATGATTATCAGCGTGTATGTAATGAAATAAAGTATTTCGATTACAGAGAACAAAGTATTATATTGTCTAATGATTTTATTAAGTCTATTAAAAAAATCATAATGCCTGAAAATAAACTCTTTATTGTATGCAGTAAAAGAGTTGCAGAAAATATAAAAAAAGAATTTACAGATTTTGAGCATTCTTTTTTTACCGATTTCAGCCCGAACCCTAAATATGAAGAGATAAAAAAAGGAGTAGAGCTTTTTAACAGTAAAAATTGTAATGTAATAATATCTGTTGGTGGTGGCAGTGCTATTGATGTAGCTAAATGTATAAAGCTTTTTTCTGTGCTTAACAACGAGTATGATTTTTTAGAGAATAAATTCAACTACAGCAACATAAAACACATCACTGTTCCAACCACAGCAGGTAGTGGAAGTGAGTCTACACAGTTTGCTGTTATCTATTTAAACGAAAAAAAATTGTCTATAGATAACGCCTGTATATTACCTGACTATGCCGTGCTCTGTCCTGATGTTCTGGCTACGCTGCCCGATTACCATAAAAAATCAACATTGCTTGACTCGTTATGTCAGGCTATTGAATCATTCTGGTCAAAAGGTACTACTGATGAAAGTAGAAAATATTCAAAACAATGTATATCACTAATCTTAGAGAATTATAGAGATTATCTCTATGGTAATGCTGACTGCTATAAAAATATAATGTTGGCTTCAAACTATAGTGGCAAATCTATAAATATAACCAGAACTACATCTGCTCATTCTATGAGTTACAAGCTTACAACCAAGTATGGAATAAGCCACGGTCATGCTGTAGCACTTTGTATTATTCCTGTATGGAAATTATTGCTAAAAAAATCTACAGATAACAAAGATTTAAGAAATGTGCTTACTATGCTAGCTGATTTTTTTGGTACGGATGATATTCTTTCTTCTGTTAATATTGTTGCAGATATGATTGAAAGTTTTAACCTACCCAAAATCAATATTTGTTCAGCTGATATAGATATGCTTGCAAGGTCTGTTAATATAAGCAGGCTACAAAATAATCCTATAATGTTTGACTATAATGAGTTATTTAAATTGTACGATGAGATTAAAGTATCAATGCAAAATAAAAATAGTATTTTAGATTAATACAGTATTACAATTAATAAGAACTGTATTTAGTAAAAGTATTGTTTTATTTAGCACTTGGTTTTGTTTCTATGAGCGAAGAGTAAGAAATTGGTGGCATGAGATTTATACTAATACCTATTTAAACACTAGACAACGTGTCGGCATAATTTACTTAGCACTTCGTCCTTCTCCTTGACAAGCGTCAGCTTGCCTGCGTTGTCGTCCTCGTTCTGAGTAAAGTCTGCTCGACAATCTATTCCACCATTTAAACAGGTATTAGTATTACAATAATAAAGTACATTATAAAAAGATAAATTTAAATTTATAGAGAAGTATATTAAAAATAAATATAATGGAACAACGGCAAGGAAATTGAACTTCCTTGCCGTTGCTTGTAATACTCTTTCAGTTCTAAACAGTGGATAAGAATTTCGAGCAGATTTTTTATCTGACGAATAGCATACCACAGCAAGGCTGACGTCTTGCGAGGATAGGCTATGAAGTCAGGTAAAAAACATGCCGAAAAGATGTCTACTTGGTAGAAATGAAATAGTATAAGTACTCTTTTTATATCTTCCAGTTTTTATATGACTATCCATCGGTTTTTTCTGCATCAATCGGAATAATCCACACTGCTGCTTTCTTTACATATATAATAGAAGTAAAGTTTTTAATATTACAAAAATAAATGGTTTTCCTTATAACCACTAAGCTTAGGTGCCATTTTCTCGCTCATTTCTTTCATAAAATCAACATCAAAATCTCTTGCGTGAACAGGGCAGATTCCAACACAACGCATACAACTGATACAAATTTCCTTGTTGGTTTTACGAGGATTGGTATTATCGATAGCATTTACAGGGCAACCGTCGGCACAAGCTCCACAACCGATGCAATTTTCGCTTGCTTCTGGTTTGAATGAACCACCTTTGGAAACCTCCTTGTAGGTACCGTGATTTCCTTCAAGTTTTAATTCACCAAAACTGCCACTATTCAGCTTTTCTGTGATTTTCTTTGCATACTCAGCAAGCTGAATTGAATCTGCTATATCAGGGCGACCTGTTGCAAATTGACGGAAGATAGAATGTTCTGCAACGGCAGCAATTGCTGCAACACAAACAAAGCCACAGCTCTCAAGCGTGTCCTGAAGCTCAGTAAGTGTATCTTCCCATTCTCTGTTACCATAAACGCAATTAAGAATTGCCTTTGCACCATTGGCTTTAATTTTTCTGATACGCTCTATAGCAATTGCAGGAACTCTTCCACTATATGACGGAACAGAAACAAGGCAGATATCCAATTCTGTCAAAGTCATATTATCAATATCACGGCAAATATCAACATCGCAATACTCATCGCAGAGATTGCTCGCAATTATATCTGCAACCCTTTTGGTTCCACCTGTTGGGCTAAAATAAATATTATAGTACATAGCTATTTCTCCTTATTATTTTTTAAATCTGAACTTACCTTTTAAGCAATATGACATCCTGTAACCGTTACTGTGGCTGTCAGCTTTCCTGATTCATCTGTAACATCCACACGATAACAGGCTATTGTTTTTCCGTCCTTTACGCACACTGCTTTAGCAATCAGCTTTTCACCCTTGGCTGGAGCTAAAAAAGAAATATCCGAATGTACCGATACACAGCCTAGCTTTTTCCAGTTAGCTGCAACTGCAAAAGCAAAATCAGCTAACATAAAATATGTACCTCCCATTACAGCACCCATAGCATTACGGTGTGAATCAGTAATAACCAAACTACAGGTAGCACTTTTTTCGCCGATTTCGTCTATAACAGCACCGTTTTCGGTTGCAAATCTATCACCCTCAAATATTTTTCTTACTTCCTCTAGTGTTTTATCGCTTTGCATATATACAGTGTCTCCCTTTCTGATTTTTTAACTAATTATACCATACTTTTTCTTATTTACCAATACGATATCAACTTATTGGTTATTGAGTTGTATATTTATAAATTAGACCTGTTCGATAACTGGAAAAATGTCGTATGGACGAGTAATTTTTTTCGTCAGACGACAACAATTTTTCGCAGTAATACTGTATGTATTTCAAAAAAATTAGCTAAGTATGACGAAAAAAGGACCGTTCAGACGGCGTTTTGGAAGTTATCGACCAGGTCTATTGCAAAACATCATATAATCATTGCACTTTATACTGAATCCTCGCAGGGCGACGCCTCGCTGTGTGTCAGTATTCGTTCAGCACAAAATCTGCTCAAAAAAATTTTTACCGATTTTATATGGTGTTTAGTATAAAAACAACGAAAAAGCATATTCAGCATGCTGGAATAATTATACTGCAGATGATTTCACCCGTATGAGATAATCCCCTTAAAGTAATTGGGGGAACTTTTTGTTTTTTAAGTGTTTACTTTAAGGAGATTATATCATTGTGTGTTGATTTTATAGCTTATTATATTTATCATGTGTTTTGCAGTTTTTGGTTATATTCAGCAATTCTTGTTTGTGGTTATTATGTAAACTCCTTTTCATATTTCCCCTGCAAACCAAAATTATTCTTTAGTGGACCTGAGCCTTGTCCTAAATCAAGCTGTGCAGAAAGTGCCTGTGAAATGTAGTCTTTTGCTCTTTGCCAAGACCTCTTAAACAATCCTCGACCCAAGAAATTTCAACAAATGTATAAACTAAAACACGCAAAACAACCTCTCTGAAGAAGTCATCAGTCAATACTACTGTACCCTCTGCAAAGGAAGCAATAGCAAAGCTTGGAATCGTTGTGCTTATGCAAATAACTTCAACTGTCAATGAGTAAGAAAGTAGTTTTGCCACAAGAATGTTAAAGCGACTGTTTCCTGCCATAACAACTAACTGAATTTTACGTTCCTCAAAAGCACCTGTTATATAAATACCAGCAAAGGTTCCTACGAAAAACAAAAGAGAGGAATTGAGGTCATTACATCCTCGCAAAAACAATTCAAAACCCGAACACCCCTTAAATGTTGAAACTACTATTAATAATAGTGAGTTAAACACAACGTGAGATAATAATATAATCTGTTACAAGATGGTAAAGCTCTGCAAGAATATGACTTGAAATCAGAATAGTTATTCCATCATCTACGCATAAGAAACGTAACAATTCACGTACATCTACCATGCCCATAGGGTCAAGAACATTTATAGGCTCGTCAAGAATAATTAGTTCCGGACTGTTAATCAATGACATAGCAATACCGAGACGCTGTTTCATACCAATGGAGAAATCCTTGACTTTTTTATGCAGTTTTATTTTGCGAAAGTATAGGACGTTCTACCAATCATCCTATATTCTTTCTTGCATTTTCTAAGCTCTTTTGATTTGATTCGCCAAACAGCTCCACAGTTCCCTGTTGAACAGATGTAAGTCCTGTTATGGCTCTGACTGTAGTGGTTTTACCAGCACCGTTTTCGCCGATAAAGCCGTAAATTCTACCTTTTTTAACATCAAAGTTAACATCGTCAAGAGCTAGCTTTGAGAGGTATTTTTTTAGTAAGGTGCCTCACCCTTAATATTGTATTATCCATAATTTAATCTCCTTTTCATATACCGTAAAAATCTGCTTATCAGATATTTATAAAGTTAAACAACTGAAACCCTATAATAATGCCTACATAGCCAACACAAAGAACTGACCAGATAATCTGTTTTATTCTCTTGCTGTTTCTGAGGTCTTTATCTTTTAAAGTGTTCTTAACAAGAAGTACTCCGTTTGTCAGACTCACAATTCCAAGAATTACTGCCATAATGCATGAAAATACTGCAAACAGATATCCCTGAGGTCCCACTGCACAAATCAGCAAATACAAAATAACACCTGATACACTCTGTATTATCTGCTGAAGTATAATCTGTTTGTCTGTTGATGTTACCGCTTTTTTCTTTTTCATAATTTTACGAATTAAGAAAAGCACTACTTTTATAAACAGAATCAACAAACAAATAATACTGAAAATTACGAAGCCAAAAAATGCTATTGTTCCCATAATATTTTTATTATTCTGAACATAATCGGTACTCATCATCTCAAATTGTCTGTTGCCTTTTGAATCCGTACTTTCATACATAAAAGAATTAAAAGCACTTTCGGAAATCTGAAGCCACATATTATCGCCGATGTGAATCATTTGCAATCCACCTGTAAGAGGCATATTAAAAACATCGGAATTTTCAGTTTTTGCCACAGGTAATAACTGTCCTGCATAACGAGAAGCTCTTGCAAAACCACTTACAATGTTTCTTGTGGGTACATAAATTCCACTTATGTCATAATCCTCTGTAATCGGATTGTTCTTCACAAGTTCACTGTCTCTTACATCACCAAACAATAAACTTACAAGTCCTGTACAAAACATTGTTTCTCCGGGCTCGTTTGTCAACACTACTATACCCAATCCTGTTTCAGGATTAAACTGCAGATTTGCCGTACATCCAATAGTGTTACCTCCGTGTCCGAAAGTCGGAACCTTAAACTGTGAAGTCCACAATCCATGGCAGTTCTTTTCGATGTCGCTTTCCCCATAAAAAGTTGTTGCAGTAAGCATTTCTTCCCTTGTTTCATTGTTTTCAAAAAATGGACAATCTTTCGCCACAAAACCCTGAGCAAATTTCGCAAGGTCCTTTGTAGTTCCTACGGCTGAGCCCGCAGGATATAACTGAACCCATGAGTCACATACCCCATACTCCTCATTGTATTCTTCCTGCTCATACCTTCCATAGCATTTAAGCTCTTCTCTCTTATTTCTGACCCATTCATTATCTTCTCTGTGCATACTTACAGACGTATGCTCCATTTTAAGAGGCTCAAAAATATTTTTATTCACATAATCTGCATAAGACACTCCGCTGACACGTTCTACAATCAACGCCGCAAGTGCAGTTCCCCAATTGGAATATGCAGTATGTTCTGCTACATGGTACACCTGATAACATTCACAGGCCTTTACAGCTTCTTCAAGACTATCGTAGAGCTGTTCTTCAGTAGCCAGCGGATTTTCATACGCAGATTCCTGAAATCCTGCATTATGACTCATCAGATTCAGCATTGTAATAGTTTCGTCTTCGTACTGTAATTTTGTAAGGAAGTCTTCGGGAAGATATTCTCTGATATCTGTTTCAAAGCTAAGCTTACCCTGTTCCTTCAACTGCATAACAGATACCCAGACAAGAAGTTTTGAAACACTGCCCCATTCATATACAGTCTCTTCATCTGCCAAGGTTTCGCTTTCGATATCAGAATATCCATAATAGCCCTCATGGATTATTCTGTTTTCATCAAAAACACAGGTACCGACCGACGCCAACCCTTTTTCAAATTCTTTGACATAGTCATCAACCTCTGTGCCGATATCGTTGTAAGCTATTCCCGACGGTGTAGTCTGCTCTGCCGCATATACATTCTGAGGCACAATCAAAACCAGCGTTAAAACAGCAACAAACATTGCAATCAATTTTTTCATAGTTTCTTCTCTCCTTTGTATTTTACAGACCAATGATACATCTGAAATCTTAAGCAAAAAATTGATTAACATTAACTGAATATTAAAAAATGCAAAAATAAACACCTATCCGAAGATAAGTGTTTATTAATATCAGTATTCTTAGTTTTACAAATTTAAAATTTGTTTACTTTCCTTACAGAAAATTCATTTTATCCAATCTCTCTGTCAATTTAAACAAAACGGAAAAGTATTCTAATGGTAATTGATACTGCTCACTCTATTGTAATTTACTTTATCAATAGAGATATTACAATCAATAAATATAGCTATCTCGTTCACTATACTCACACCTATATCCTGTTTGCCGATAAGAATTCAATCAAACTATGATGGATATTTGATAATACATATCCTCAATGCTTCATTCAAATAATGTCGGATTCTATACTCACCAACAAGTATATCATCATCCCGTAGGTAGTAAAAGGTTTCTGGTACAAACCAATCTGGCATATTAATTGGATTTTCGTGCATCATCAATTCTGGTAATACTGTAACTTGATATTCATCAAAGGATATTCCCACATATTGATTTGTTAAACCATTTTCATTTGCTGGCAATGAGCTGACATATTTCCATTGCTCTACTATATCTTCTATGAGCATAATATGACAGATTTATAAAGAGTATTTTCATAATATGCCTCCTTTATTAAATGCCAATGTGATAATCTGATTAAATACATTGTAACATATAAAACCTCTATCAACTAATTAATCAACGTTGATGTTTTAACTTTTACTTACAAAAGCATTGAAATATTTATTCGCAATCTGAATTCTCAATTTTTTAAACATCGTCAAATTTGTTAGATGAAATTCTTCTAATCTGCTCTGCTACCTCATTTTTAAATTTTTTAGAGAAAATTGCATAAAAAATTATTATAGCAAAAAAGACCATTTTTGTATATCGGATAGTCATACTGATTTCAGTTGTATACGGAGCTAACAGCTGACTGCCTAGTAAATTACCAAACATATGCACCAAGGCACCAGCCAATATGCTACGCTTTGTTTTAATATAAACAAAGGTAACCCAAAAGCTTAGCAGTACAACGCTTGGAATATACATAACAGCGTCAAAAACTGAATCCTGTAACAAATTGTACTGTGCCTGACCTGGTGTAAAATACCAAGCTAAATGCCATATTCCCCACACAAAGCCCAGAATAGCAGATGAGCCAAAAAAACCATACTTAACCAACAGCTTATCAAGTGCATAGCCTCTCCACCCAAATTCTTCGTTTAAAGGACCAGAAATAAGTGATATTAATAAAACAAGTAACAGCATTAACGGATTTTCTATAATTGCATTTACAAAATTCATACCCGGCATTTCATAGCCTAATAAGCCTACACCTATAGACAGGCTTATAATAGTTATAACAGAAAAGACACATATAGTAATAAGTGGCCATTTCCAGCCCATATATTTAAAGCTGAAGCATCTGTGAAAATAATCCTTTTTCTCTTCCTTAGAATATGTAAAAAATACAAGAAACAAAGCAACAACAGATGGTGCACCACCACCAAAATAAAACAGGAATGTACCAACTGGTGTGCCTGTAAAACCAAACATTACTGGTATAAATCCACAGGTCCAAGTCCACAAAAGAGTGCACACAAAAAAGATGAGCAAATATTTATCTGACATAGATTTTATTTCATTCTGCATTTGATTTTTTCTCCTTTTTTTCTACTAACTTTTGATTAATAACCTGAACCTCTCTTTTAATCTGTACAATCCCCACCAGATATGCTACTACAAACGCTGGGGTTACATACACAAATGACATCCACCAGTTTGATTTTACAAACCATCCACAGAGTATACCAACAACCAGAACCATAATTTCTACTAAGGCATATTTACAAATTATTTCCTTTAAAAAGCTATCATAAAACAGATGTGCTGTAAAATAATGAATTCCCATACTCAAAAAAGCAATAATTGTAATTAAGAAATTAAGCTTCATCTCCTCTATATATTCAAAACAGATAAAGGAAATTAAAGTTACGATAAACAATATTATAGCCGATAGCATTAAGGATTTTTGAATGTATTTTTTCATAGCTATACCTCCTGAAAAACCTTTCTTTTTATTTCTGGAATATAAGTTCTTGAAACAATTATCTTTTCCCCGTTTGAAAGCTCTGCTTCTAACCTACTGTTAACTAATGCTCTTATATGTATAAGCTCGTTTATATTCACCAGACAATTTCTGCTTACCTTTACAAAATCATATTCCGACAGTTCATTTTCCAGCTGATATAAACGCTTTTCACTTCTGAATACCATATCTTTTGTATAGATAAAGGTTCGCTTATCAACGCTTTCTATGTAAAAAATATCTGGCATAAGCACCCTGTATTCTCTGCCGTTTTCACTTCCGAGCAAAGCCTTTTCCTCTGATTTAATCTTCTGAATAATTCTGGTTAACTGACTGCTTTGCTCAGGATATTCTATTGTCACAGTCAATTCAACCTCTGGGTTTTCTTTAAGAATCAGCTTCATTTCGCCACCTCCTGTATATATCTTATCTAATCGCACTATTACTTTCAACCATTTAAAACCAACTTACAAAATACCCCTACTTAGTTACAAGCTTTTGCAAAATATTTATATTCTGATGATAATATTTTTTATTTTGATTCAGCAAGCCACAGATTTACATACAAAAAGCTCTATATCAGCTTTATAAACCGATATAGAGCTTTTGTTTTTGCACAACATTATCCAACAACTCAAACTCCAAACAAAGTAAATCTCACAGCGTCTATGAAACCGTGGCTGATCATTGCACTGGCTATATCCTTTTTTCTTTGAATGATTGTAAGAGGGAGTCCAAATAGAAGCCATAATATAACAGTTGTACCAAAATCATAGCCGTGTGCAAGTGTATGTGGCATACTCATCATAAAATACATTGTAAGTAATTGGAAACTATTCATCTTTTTATTACCTGCGTAGTAAATACAATAAGCCATAAATATTGCACGGCCATCCATTTCTTCATATATTGCAGGGTTAAAGCAAATCAGCAGGTTAGATAATGACAATTCAAAAGCAATTTCTCTACCACCTAATAAACCCAAAACAGTATTAACAACAGACAATATAATACCTGCAATGACTCCAATAATAATAGTTTTTAGAAGTGGATACTTTTTTACCTTAGAAACCATTTGATATCCACTATGACTTTGCATTACTGAAAACACTGCAAGTGAGGTGAGTAAGGTAGGAACACCAGCCATAAGCCCATTTATCAATAATAGAAAAGGATCTCGTGTAAATCCTAGATATGCAACCACAGAAAGAATTGTAAATATAATTGAAGTGATTATATATTTTTTAGCTGGCATTTTATTTTTCGATAATATAACAACAGACATAACAGTAGTTATTATGACCATTAGTCTTAGCTCGGTTTTAAAGGCAACCTCCCAAAATACCATTGCAAAAAATAATACCCACAGAATGATAAAGGGTGCATATTTTTTTGCAGTGCGTTTTTTCTGACTAGTTTTAATTACTTGTGATAGTTATATTTTTTTCTGTTCATTCATAACAAAAACTCCCTTGATTAATTTTTTCTAATTATATCAAGGGAGCCTTTTATCTAATATAAATCAATCTTAAATCCGTCTTAAATTTTTCTATATAGGAAGCTTAATCAAAAATCCACAGCCTGTTTTCTGTTCGCATAAATACTCAATACTGCCATTATGTAGCATAACAACCTGTTTTACTATTGCAAGACCTAGTCCACTTCCTCCTTTTTGGGAATTTCTCACATCGCCGTCAACTCTGAATAACCTCAAGCTGATTATTTACAACCATAGCTCCACCACCATTATCAACGATATCATCAATCTGTATATCGCTGTATACGATCTGTAATCTGTCTTTAGCTGGAATGTACGCTATATTAGCTTTACTGCTTGTCCACTGCACAATGGATAATAATATAATCGGTAGCAGTACAAAGCCCAGTGTTGCAAGAATAATATGTACAAACCTACGCCGCAAATAGCTTCGGGTAGTTAAACTACTAACTTTTCTTCTCATATTATTCACCTGAATCTGTACCCTATACCAATCAATGTTTCAATATGCTTATGCTCGTCATTGTTTATCTTTGCTCGCAGGTGTGATATCTGCACCATTATTGTATTATCGTCATACATATATTCATCCTGCCATACTTCCTGATATATCTGCTTTTTGGTTAAAACCTTACCTATATTTTTAGCAAAGAATTCAAGCATTAAATATTCCTTTGCGTTAAGATTAACAATTTTGCCATTGTTCTTTATAACACCATTTATAAAATCCATATATAGATTTCCAGCTATAATTGCAGATTGTTTATTGCTTTCAATATTAAGATGACGCTTCTGAACCTCTATTCTTGCTAAAAGCTCATTCATTCCCCAAGGCTTTACAATGTAATCATCTGCACCTAATCTGAGTCCACTTACCTTGTCAATTTCGTCACCTCTGGCTGTAAGCAATATAACAGGCATATCCGAGCTTTCACGGATTTTTGCAAGCAATGACAATCCATCCATAAACGGCATCATAATATCAATGATTGCCATATCTGGCTTTTCATTTTCAAACACCTCGTACGCTTCTCTGCCATCAGATGCCTCTACCACAGAATATCCTGCTCCTGTTAACTGGTCATACAGCAGCTTTCTCAAATCATTTTCATCATCTGCTATAAGAATTTTTATCACCCTTACTACCTCCCTTTACTACAGGTTTATTGGAATATTTTTGATATTTCACTCCATTCAAAATATTAAAAACACTTCGTTAGAAGCATTGTCTTATTCAGATTACTTTCATATATTATATCACAGGTATTATTTTTTTAACACTGTAGTCGAAATAAAAAACACGCTATATTAGGCACATTTATTTAATTTACGCCTACTATTACATATACAAAGTAATATAAATTTATTTGTTAATTGAGTAAAAAACACTTGACAAATATTAAGCAATCGCTTAACATATAGATATTGAGCAGTTGCTCAATATACGGATAAATATTAGATATGGAGGTAAACATGACAAAGAAAGAAGAACAGCACGAATTGCGAAAATGGCAGATTCTTGATATTGCATTGAATCATTTTATTCAGTTTGGATATCATGGAACATCTACCAGAAAGATAGCAGAAGAAGCAGGGATAAGCTCTGGGCTTATGTTTCATTATTTTCCCAATAAGTTGGCTCTTTATGAGGCATTAGTGGAAATAGGATGCGAAAAAATGACAATAGATAGCGAATATATTGAATCGCCGTTGCAGTTTTTTGAAAGTCAGGTTGAATGGTTTTTGTCAGTTGCAACACAAAATAATTTTGTATTAAGAATGTTTGTGTTCATGGGATTAGTAGCAATAAATGCAAAAGATGTTTCAGAGCGAGCAGCTCAGATGATGAAAGAGAATGATATTGAGGCAATGAGCGTTCCTTATATAGAAAAAGGACAGGAGCTGGGAGTAATCAGACAGGGAGATCCATTGACACTTTCGGTATTATTTTATAGCAGTATTCAAGGCTTTGCAGAAACATTGGTTGCCAGAGATAATTTGAAATTACCAGAAAAAGAATGTTTTTTAGCGATAATAAAAAACGATAATAAATAATAGAAAAGGCTGGAATAAATATGAATAAAAATATGAGTAAACGAGATAAAATCACTTTAGCGATTTTTGTATTTATAACAATTACTGCAGGATTGTTCGGATATTTGCTGGACCAAATACTTACAGAGCAACCAGAAGGCAATTCTCTGGGAATGGGGCTATGGTTGGTGCTTCCTCTTCTGACAGGTGTTGTGTTGGGAATCTTTAATAAAGATTTGAAACAAATTGGTGCAAAACCACATTTTAAAAACAATTTAAAATGGTATGCTGTTTCAGTTTTAGTATTCCCATGTATAACATTGATTAGCGTAATTATGGCAAAAATAACGGGAGGCTTAACCGTAGGAAATATAGAGCTGACTGCATTAACAGGTTTGATGATTACTGCATTTTTTTCAAGCTTTATAAAGAACATATTTGAAGAATTTGCGTGGAGAGGATGTCTGGTTAATTACTTAGAAAAAACAAGAATGAACGACTGGCTTTTATATTTTTTTAATGGCTTAATCTGGGGAAGCTGGCACATTACATACTATATGTTTTTCCTGCCTGACGAATACTTTACAAAGATTAGTAGACCAATGATGGTGGTAGTGGGAATTGTGTTGATGATATTCTGGTCACCATTGTTTGTAGAATTACGCAGATTAACAAAATCCGTCTGGCCATGTGTCATCTTGCATTCTATGGAAGACGCAGTACCTACAATGCTATTTGTAACAGCAAATGTACTTCAGATTAAGGAAGGCTATTCTATTATGCTGGACCCGATACAGGGCATAATGTCTGTAGCGTTGATTTTCTTTACTGGATTGGTTCTAAGAAAATATCGAATTAAGAAAGAAGCAGTTGTTGGTAAGAAATAAAATGTTTTTAAATCGATACTAATTTTAATTTCAAAATTTATATAGCCACAAAAGCAATCTGATATATTATAGAATTTCGACCCTTATCCCCCTATTAAAAATAAATATAACAGCTATTAATTAAATATAATCGAGGGTGTCCACTAGCAAAGTGAGACACCCTCGGTCTTTTCTACTATATCTAACCCTACTACTTCACCTTGATTATTTTTCAATAAAATCAAAGCTTTCAACAAATGATAAAACTCGCTTTCTGATATCAGGTTGCAAATCTATTTTATCACATAAATCAGAAATGTTCATTTTATATCGCCTCCGAAACTCAAGGTTATTTTCTTAATATCAGCCTTTGAACCAGCTTATTATTTCATCAATAATCATTATGTTTTCATATAAGGCTTAAAAATAATACCCATGTGTCCATCTGAGCCTCTGTCAATCACTTTGTTTTCAACATTCGCTTTGCTTAGTACTTTTTCAAAATAATAAGTCATACCTTTAAGTTCATCTTTCGAATTTGTTAAAAGTACGGTTTTAGGCAGTTTATGTAGTTCATTGCTATTTTCAAAAACAATACCCTTATATCTTTTATCATTTTTATATTTCTCAGGGAAAACCATTTTCCTCATTCCCCAATATGCAATATTGTTTTTGTAAAAGTTCATTAACCCACAATCAAGTATTATACCTTTGTACTCAAAATTTCTTTTGGTGAGGTTATAATCTTCTGCTAATTTATCGCTTTTACAAAGCAAAGCTTCTATAACAGCAAGTACACCTGCCGATGAATGACCACATATATACATTTCATCAATGTTTCCGGTGTACTTTTTAATGTTATCTATAATCCAACACAATGCTTTGTCTATATCGACTACCTGATCAAAAACAGTATACCTAGGATATGCTAACCGATAGTTCAGATTGAAAACAAGAAAACCTTTTTGTGCCATATAATTACAAAACAGACGGTCAACCTCTTTATCATGTGATATAAAACCTCCTCCGTGTATATCAACAAGGATTGGTTTTAAGTCACCATTGTCCCTATAATAAACATCTAATGTATGCTCATTGTTATTATCGTTTGCATAGTTTATATTTATTTCTTCCTTGACCACTTTGGATAATTTTGAATAGTCTATTCTTTTTAAATCTTTACAAAAAGCTTTTTCGCCTTGTTTTTTCATAAATCTGTTTATCATTGTATCACACCTTCAAATTGGACTTTGTTCAATTATTCTCTAAATCGATAATGCCCCCACCAATCAGGTATAAGCTCTTTAAGCTTAATTGTTTTCTCAGTTTCAAGGTCTAGGAGTATTTCTATTTCTCCACTATCCTTATCTAACTGCATCATATATTCACGGCACGCACCACAAGGCGAACCAACACTGCCATCTGGAGTTACTGCTACAACCTTATCAATCTGACTTTCACCATTTGTAATCATATTGGCAATAGCGTTTCTTTCTGCACACATTCCAAGTGTTGAGGCTGTGTCTATACAAACACCAACATAGATATTGCCTTGTTTTGTAAGAATAGCAGCAGCTACACTGCCTGCTTCTATAAATGGAGAAACTGTTCTGCCATTCTGAACCTTAACTGCTTCATCATATAACTTCTTCCACATAAAATTATCTCCTTAAATTGGAATTTATCAAATTGCTAATATTTCTTTTGCTAATTCATCAAAACTATTAACCGAAACACCCTCGTATGATATATTTCTACTGTTTAATAAAATAGGGTTCATACCCACTTTTTTAGCAGCTTCAAGATTCCCCTCTCTATCATCCATATAAATACAATCTTCTGCATTAAGACCTAATTTTTCAATTGTGAGTAAAAAAATACGCTCATCAGGTTTTTGAATTTTCAAATCTCCGCTTATACTAATTACATCAAAATATTTGTTTAAATCAAACTTTTCACGAAGATATTTGCTCCATCTGCTCGAATCATTTGAGATTATAGCTAACTTATACTTTTTTCTAACAGTTTCGATAAAATCTATAAAACCATCCATTAATTCTATAGTATCAAGATATTCTTTTTCAATTTTTTCTAAATCACCTTGAAATCCAATAGCCTTCCATACTTCCAGAGAGGTCAATTCTCCAATATCTGCTTTAAACCAGGGAGTGTATATCTCTTCAGGACTTAAGTTAGGAAATGTCTGTTGTACATAAGGAACAAAATCATCTCCTGTTTGCTTTACTATTACACCATACATATCTAAAACTAATGCTTTCATAACTTAATAATCCTTTCACTAAATTCTAGTTTGTTTTACGTTTAATAATTATATCAAGACCTGCATTTTTCAGGTTAGTTTGCCCAACTTTTTAGAGTTGGGTACTACCTGTTAACTGTATCATTAAAAGCTTTTCTTTTGCGTATAGATATAATTTTTAATCCTTAGCTTCCTTGCTTTTAAGATATTTATCTCTTTTTGCTTCCCAGTATTTTTTATCCTCGTCGTTAATTTCACGGATTACACGGCAAGGATTTCCTGCTGCAATTACATTTGGTAGCTCTTTTATAATCTTGTTTTTTGTTTCATCGTCATTTGCAGAAGTAGCGTTGAATTTTTCAACCAGTTTCTCTGCTCTGGCAGCTAATGCGTTTATTTCATCATCCCAGAAGTGATGTAGCTCGCCTGCGTTCATAAGCTCTAATTCAGTCATTTTGTTCTCTCCATTTAAATGTTTGTTTTTTAATATGTGTAGTGATAGTTGTGTAACTGCAAGAATTTATTGTTATTATCTCGTTATCAGTTTCATAATATTAGTTTCATCTTATATCAACCTGCCAAGCAAATCAACAATGGCTTGCTTTTTCTCTGCTATAGGCATGCTCATAAAGCTTTCGCTATGTATAGTTGCAGAAATTCCGTACACAACCTGACCTGCGATTAACTCAAGTGGTTCTTTTCGTTCTGTTCCCCATTTTTCAATCAACATAGCAATTGCAGGCTTAAGCTCGTCAATGGTTCTTCCCACCATAGCGTACTGAATTGTCCAGTGCAGATTTGGAGAAAAGGTGCTGAACCTTGACATACTATCTTGACAATACGCCAGAAAGCTTTCAACGAATTGCTCTTTTGTGTTGCAATTCTCAGTAAGCTTAATAAAATTATTACGATAGTCCTTGAAGAAATATTCAACCACAGTCTGAAACAAATCGTTCTTTGATTTGAAATAATGGTAGAACATTCCCACCTCGCCACCAACCTTTTCAAGAATCATTCGTACAGATGTAGCTTCAAAGCCGTTTTTGAAAAACAGCTCCATAGCAGCATAGATTATTTCATCCCTTTTGCCACCCTCTAAAACAGCTTTCTTAGGCATTTTTATCCACCCTTTCAATCCAGTCAATAATTACATCTAAAGCCAGCTTTAGGTTGCCAACCTGACAATGCTGATGTGCATGCTCGTCTTCGGTGAAAAGTCTGCTTTCAACAGACTTTGCGTTTGTAAGTGCCTTAATCTGATCTTCAAGATAAATTGTATACAAGTCGCTTGAGCCAGCCATAACAAGTGTATCCTGAGTAATCATTTCAGACAAAGTTCTGGTGTTGTATTCCTTGATACAGTTAAAGTACTCGCAAGGAGTGCTGACATTTTCAAAAATATAGTATCCCTGCTCAAAAAGCCAGTTTGCAAAATAAATGCTGTTTAACCTGTTCCCTACAAATTTCCACATAAAATGCTGTGGACGCTCGGTTAAATAGTCAAGAAGCTTTCTGCCGATTTTACCTAAACGACCTACGATAGAGCCATAAAAATCGTAAATCAAATCGTACATAACAAGTCTTTTAACTCTTGGCTCGTAGGCTGCTGCACGTGTTGCAAGATAACCACCCAATGAAATACCGATAAGGGTTACATCGTTTAAGTTGTAGTAATCAAGCACTGTGCTTACACTGCTTTCCCACTGAGGAGTCATTTTGATGTTGCAACGGCAAAGCACTTCACCCTGACCAGCACCCTCAAAAAGATAAACATCGTAGCCTGCCTCATACAGATACATTGCGTATCGCACAAACTCCTGCATAAAGCTATCGTAACCACCGTGCATTACAATAATCCCCTTGCTATCTTCTGAATGCTTCATAACATAAACTGGCAGGTAGCCAGTTTTAAAAGGTACACGCTCATATCTGATATCTTTATAAGCCTCTGCATACGCTTCAAAACACTTTTCGTAAAGGACAACCTTCATAAGCTTTCCACTCTTGTCCTTTTCGTTACCCAAGGTGTAAAACTGTGCAGCACGGTAGCAAATAGCACATTTCTCCATATCGCCTTGTGCCTTTGCTTTTTCTGCAAGCTCTAAAAATAGCTTTATCCAGACATCAAAGCCTGTTACACGACTACCTATGTTATTTACCTCGTCATAGCTTAAAATACCTGAAGCATAAAAACGGTTAAGCTGAAAATTCAAGCCCTCGTCCTTGTGAAAATCATGAAACCCAACTGGGAAATTTTTTGTCATAATACCACCCCTTTTTATAACCGAACTTTGTTCTGTTTGTAAAATAACACAGCTTTTATTATTTGTCAAGCAAAAACAGAATATTGTTCTGTAAAATTTTATTATAAAATTCTATTTCTCATTTAATACTATTTCAGTTCTAAAACGCGGATAAAATTTTGGAGCAGATTTTTTATCTGACGAATAGAGTAGATACCACAGCAACGCTGACGCCTATTAAAGATAGGCTATGAAGTCAGGTGAAAAAATATGCCGAAAAGATGTCTACTTGTTAGAAATGAAATAGTATAAAACAAAAAACAAACAGCTATCAATTATAAAGCTGATAGCTGTTTACTGAATTTGTTATTTTTTTATTTATGGTTAATTGATAAGCTTATTATTTTTGGGACTATAAAATACAAGGATGATGTAATCTTTTTAGACCACATCATCCTTTGTTTTTTAGTATTTATTTTAAGTGAGTTATATCAACACAGTATATTACTTTTATGTTTCAATATCATTTTATATGTTGCTATATCTTATCTACCAAACAAGGCTGCCCAAAATCCTTTGTTTGTTTTCTTATATCCACAAGCTTTTAAATAATCTGAAACAGGCTTTTTGTATTCTTGTGTGTTGAAAGTGCACTCAACGATACCAAGCTTACCCTCACCATTTTTCTGTCCAAAAGCAATTGTTTTGCTGTATCTGATTACCTTACCCTTGGAAACACTTTTACTCATTGACAGTCCACCTAGTCCAGCAGATTTCTGAGTACTCCTCATTTCATCTACTTCACACCATGTATTATCATTGTTCAGCGATGCAATAAACTTGAAATCGCGCATTTCATTAGTTACTAAATGTGGAGCAAAAAAGGTTGCATCCATCCATTTTACACTAGTAATTATTTTGTTGCCTTCTACTGTAATAATATATTTTTTATCATAACCATTTAAAGCCAACGCACCGTTTAATACTTGCTGAATAGTTAGGTTTGCCATATTTAAATCATCCTTTATTTTAAATTAATACTTAATAAATTTATACTAAACACCATTTTAAACATATAAATCATCTCGCCAAATTTGGCACAGCACTTCATAATGCGTCTTTAAAAGGCGACAGACTTGCTGTTGGTCAGTATTCGTTCAACACAAAATCTGATCGAAAATCTTTCACCAATTTTAAATAATGTTTAGTATTATTTCTCTCTGGAATAGTTTTTATAAAACTATTCTGTAAACATCAGCCTGCTCGCCTTCAAATTCAAAGCTACGTTCGTATATGCCACCATTTCGTATTATTGTTTTTACTGACGGCTCATTATTTCTTTCAACAGACAAATAAACCTCTTGGAGTCCTGACTGTTTTGCAATTAATAAAATCTGATGTAACATTTCGGTTGCATAGCCCTTTCTTCTTTCTGACGGTCTGACACTATAGCCGATATTCCCGAAGTCCTTTAAAAAATCATTCAAAGTGTGTCTTAAATCAATAATTGCTATTATTTTTTCATTTTCATCAACAGCAAAAAATGTATCTGTGACAACCCAATTTGGGTTAACTGTATCTATTGATGTATTATCATTTACACTTTTCAGCCAATCCTCCTACGAATCGGTCTTATCAAACAATTCGCTACCATTAATAATAGTTTCTTTATTATCAAAATGATCTTTTTTATAATCTAAAGCCTTTTGCTTTAATTCTAAAGTTGCTCTGATTAATTTTAAAGTCATTTCTGTTACCTCTATATTCACTAAAATATTTTGTTATCAACCTTTGGTAAAGCTTTTACTGTGTTTAAAAAGCACATAGCCTCAGTTAAGTATTTTCTAAAGCAGCTGTATTTATCTTAAATCTTTATAGTATTTTATAATCATTTCTGCTCCTCCAGCATTACCAGGAGCTTTTCTTATTAATTCCTGTACGCCTTTAATGTTTTCTTTAATGCCTGTATCTGTCATCACAGAAAATACATATTCTTTTAGGGTATTATAATTTATTGTGGAATATGGTAAATGCTTACCAACACCTAACTTTTCTACACATCGTGCATTTACAGGCTGGTCTGCTATAAATGGTATAACAACCATTGGCACACCATATACAAGGGATTCTGAAATACTGTTCATTCCACCGTGTGTAATGAACAGATCTGATATTTTTAATACCTCTAGCTGTGGAACAGAGTTGTAAATGCGAATGTTTTTTGAAACATTTTTCAGCTTCTTTGTATCAAAGCTTTTTCCTATAGAAATAATTACATCTACAGACTCATTGCGAAAGGCTTCTATACAGTTCTGAAAGAAAGCTACTGCTCCTTTTACAACAGTCCCCAGAGAAATATATACAACTGGATTTTGACCCTTTACATAATCAAATTCTTCTGATTTTCTTTGATATATAGACGGACCAAGAAATTTAAATTGCTCCTCGTTAAATTCCTCTGCATAGAGCTGATATTGCCGGAGTGTGTATACAAAATTCAACTGTGGAGGGTTATAAATGATTTCATCAAGCCAGTTGTCTGTTTTTAAAGTAATATTTTTTGCGACACTTTTTGTAAAGGCTTTTGCAATCCATTTATATTTAAAGATAGACAACGGACCCTTTGCTGTAATAAACTCACTCATCAGTGTTTCGTTAGTTACAGGTGCAGTAAAAATTCTTGCTACAGGCTTGTTGTGTTTTTCGGCAAGGTGTTTACCTAAAAAGAAAAACTGCTCATAAATAACAAAATCAAAGCTTGCTATAATACTCTCGGCAGTTGCATACGCGTTTTTCATCTGTTCTGATAATTGCTTGTGATTTTGATATCCATAAAATTTCGCTCCACTTTCTGCAATTGTTGCTTCCCAATCATAAGGCATAAGGTACGTTACTTCACAGCCTCTTTTTATAAGCTCTTGCACAAGACCTATCGTAGGCATAACATGACCATAATATGGTAAATTTATAAAGAGTATTTTCATAATGCACCTCCTTTATTTAATGCAAATGTAATAATCTGATTGGATACATTGTAACACACAAAACAGAAAATTACCATCATATATATTTGCTTTATCATTGTAAATATTTTTAATCTTATTTTACCTGATACAAAAAATCGTACCACCCAAGCAGTAGGTGCGATTAGTTTATACTGTTTCTGTTTTAAACAGCAGATAAGATTTTCGAGCAGATTTTTCAACTGACGAATAGCATACCACAGCAAGTCTGACACTTATTAAGGACATATGAAGTCAGGTAAAAAAATATACCGAAAATCTTATCTACATATTAGAAATGAAATAGTATTAATGTAATTCTATCATTATTGTTTAATCGTTTCAAAACTATTTATGCAGTTTAAATTTTTTGTTAAGCTGGCTGAATTTATTCGATTTTTTGATAATATTACCTAGTTTTTTATAGTAGTTAAATTTTCTGAATACTAAAAAACGCACCTACTGCTTGGCAGGTGCGTTTATCTTAGAGTATGAATTGATAGTAGTTTGAGTTTAATTAGAGATAACAGTAAAATATGTAGAACTATTAACAACATAGGTTATCCCATTATTTCTAATACAAAGCTAATTGATGTAAACAAGTTACACAAGCAATGAAAGCCTATGCTTATGAAGATATTCTTTTTCTTGTAAGCCATATAGGCAGAAGCTCCAAATATTAAAATGCGAAAAATATTATTGAAAGGTAGCCAAAAATGATAGAGAGAAAATAAGATAGCAATAAGTATTGGTGTGAATGAGCTTTGATGTTTATAGTGAGATGTTAGGTATCCTCTGAAAAACAGCTCTTCTGTTACTGGTCCGATTATAACATTAAACAAAAGATAATAAACACAGGTGACAATCAGCGTTGGCTTTGAAAAGGTTGTTTTAATATATTCATAATTTGTCCAGTCAAATCCTGTTGGCAAAGCATTAAGAAGTGCATTTCTGGCTGGTGCAAACAATTGGTTTTCGATTGGAGCAAAAAACACAGATAGCAATCCAGCAATGCCAAATAAAACACCGGCTATCAGGATTATCTTCCATATAGCAAGCTTCTCTTGCCCTTTGAATGCACATTTAAGAGAATATGTACCGTACTCCTTTTTACTTGCTGATAACATCATAGCTATTTCTAACGGCATTGGAAAGATTGTTGCTAAAATGCAAAATAGTAATAAATGTGGAATATTACAAAAATGTCCCAATAACAAATAGATTAACGATGTTATTGTTGTGGGGATAAAAATTTTTAATAAAAGACCTTTTGTCGTTATTTGATTCATTTTGTGTTACCTCCTTACTGTCACTTGATAAGATAACCTCTATGCTTTTATCACAACATAGCTTCTATCTTTTTTCACCTAGCTCCTTAACATAATAAAGCATAATCAGATTTAAATCAAGAGTATTAAATTAACTAAACAAAATTAATCTTATACTTGACATTTTGCGTAAAAAAGAGTATAAATGTTATTATAGATTTAATATAATAAAGGCTATGATAAGGACAAAGAGCATTTAATTTTTGTTTGCAGAGAGTTGGCGTTTGGTGCAAGCCAACCAAAATAAATGCAACACCATCACCTTTAAGCTGACCTCTGAAATATCTTTATAAAATAAGATAAATTAAGAGCGTACGGGATCTCCCGTTATAGAGAATGGCATTATTTGATGTCACAGAGGGGTCTGTTTATCAGACAATTAAGGTGGTACCACGGAACATTCGTCTTTCGTCCTTTTTTATATGGGCGAAAGACTTTTTATTTTTACCAATATTTATGGTACTAATTTGATATATTTATTAGGAGATGTTTTTTAATGTTGACACTGGATAAAATTTACCATGCGGCTTATACTCTTAAAGATGCTATAAGACCAACTGATATGATAAAATGCTCACCAGATGTAGTGCCTGGAGTTAATGTTTATCTTAAAACAGAAAACCTACAGGTTACAGGCTCATTTAAGGTAAGAGGAGCATACTATAAAATTTCTCAGCTAACAAAAGAAGAAAGAGAAAAGGGCGTAATTGCGTGCTCAGCTGGTAACCACGCACAGGGTGTTGCACGAGCAGCTACTAAGAATGGAATAAAATCACTTATTTGTATTCCTGACGGTGCACCTATAAGTAAGATAGAATCAACAAAGCGTTTAGGTGCAGAGGTTTGCCTTGTAAAGGGTACTTATGATGATGCTTATGCTAAAGCAGTAGAGCTACAAAAAGAGAGTGGTGCTGCTTTTATACACCCATTTGATGACGAGCTTGTTATTGCTGGTCAGGGTACAATCGGACTTGAAATTATTAACAGAAAGCCTAATATCGATGCAGTAGTAGTACCAGTTGGTGGTGGTGGTCTGATTGCTGGCGTTGCATTTGCAATAAAGTCACTTAACCCTAACATAAAGGTTTATGGTGTTCAGGCTGCTGGTGCCCCTTCAATGGTACAAAGCGTTAAAAACGGTCAGATAGAAACACTAGATAGTGTACATACCTTCCAAGATGGTATTGCAGTAAAAACACCAGGTACACTAACTTATGAAATAGCAAGCAAATATGTCGATGATTTTATAACTGTAACTGATGATGAGTGTGCTGCTGCAATTCTTACATTGTTAGAGCGTCAAAAGCTTGTTACTGAGGGTGCTGGTGCAAACGCATTTGCAGCAGTATTGCTTAATAAAATTCCTGATTTACAGGGTAAGAGAGTATGCTGCTTGCTTTCTGGTGGTAATATAGATGTTACTATTCTTTCAAGAGTTATCAATCGTGGTTTACAGATGAGTGGCAGACTGGCTGATTTGACTATAGAGCTTCTTGATAAGCCTGGTCAGCTACAGGGTGTGTCTGATATTATATCAAGCCTTGGTGGTAATGTTGTTTCTGTAGCACACGACAGAGCAGATTTAAATTCAGATATAAATGCTTGCTACTTGCGTATCAGTATGGAAACTAGAAACCAACATCATGTAGATGAAATTAAAGCCGAGCTTATTAAGAACGGATATAGAATTATTAACTAATAAAATATTAAAAAAACGGAGGAAATTAAAATGTCAGAGAAAATTTACACAAAAAATGCACCAGATGCAATAGGTCCATATTCACAGGCTGTAGTATGTAATGGTATGGTATTTACATCAGGTCAAATAGCAATTAACCCAGCTACAGGTAATGTTGAGGCTGTAACAATACAGAAGCAAACAGAGCAGGTTATGAAAAACCTTGGCGCTGTTTTAGAGGCAGCAGGCTCAAGCTATGACAAAGCTGTAAAGACTACTTGCTTTTTAGCTAATATGAGCGATTTTGCTGCATTTAACGAAATTTATGGTAATTATTTCTCAAGCAAGCCAGCTCGTTCTTGTGTAGCAGCTAAAGAACTACCAAAGGGTGTGCTTGTAGAGGTAGAGGTTATTGCTGAGGTATAAACATACAATATAGTTTAGTGATAATTAAATTACACGGAGGGTTAATATTTTGGAAAAAGAGTTAGAATCTGTCTTTGCAAAATACTTATATTCAGAAGAAGAAATAGAAGCCTTTGAAAGCTACATCGAAGAAAAATTCGGCAAATTTGATGTGGTTATGCACGAGGTGTTTTCCCCTGATATTCATGTTGATATTATTGTAGTACCACCAAATGAAAAATCAAATTATTATAAGCTTATTACAAGGGGTATGGGTGCATACAAAATGAATGTACCTGAAGAATTAAGTGAATATAAGCTTGAAAGAGCTGAATTAGTGCTTTATTTGCCACCAGATTGGAATATAAATTCTGACAACGAAGATGATTATTGGCCTATAAGATGTCTGAAAAGTCTTACACGATTGCCTATTGAGTATAATACTTGGCTTGGCTGTAGACATACTGTTTCAACAGATGAGGAGAACACACCTTATGCTGATAATACTGAATTTTCGAGTGTAATTTTATTTGATGCTCTAGACGACGAGTTTAAATCACTTGTTTTTAAAATGAACGATACAGAAGATATTAATTTTTATCAGCTGTTTTTTCTTTATAAAGAAGAGATTGATTTTATAAGAGAATATAATTCTGATGATTTTATTGATTTATTAGATGATAACGTTACACCTGTGCTTGATAATAACAGAGAAAATTGCTGTGGTAAAAACAGCTTAGGTAAAATTCTTGATGACGGCTTTAATCATAGTAACAAAATTACCCGATTAAATTTAAATGCCGATATGCTGTCGGGTTATAATCATCTGGCTGTATTTTTCAGATGGTGTGTAGAGCATAATCTATTAAGCAACAGATTATTAGAGGAGCTACCAGATCTACCGACTATAGTAAAGGATAAAAGCATAGATTTAAGAGAGTATATGAAAAACACACCTTTAATTAACGGAAAAATCAGAACAGGCTTTTTCAATGATACTGGAGCTGATTTTGCTAAGAAATTCTATATTTTCAATTCAAAAGAAAGCTTCCCTCACTGTGTAGACCTTTTAGCTGAAGAATATTTTGGTACAGAAAAATATAATTGCGAAGAATTCCAAGATGAAGCATACTTGTTTGTACCATATGATGAAGAGTATTATAAAGGCTTATCGAAATATATTGATGATGAATGGGATAAATATTTAGGCGATATTTTTGATATGTTTAAATAAGTTTTCAAAACAATCTAATAACCTATAAACACGTACCCCCTTTTACATGGTATAAAAACCATTGTAAAAGGGGGCTTGAGTATTATAATAGCACTTTGAAATTAAAAAAAGACTGAACTTTTTGGGTTCAGTCTTTTTTGTCTTAGTTATTTTAAACATTAAGGTTTGTTCTAAACAAACTCTAAATTAATAATCCAAAAGCTCTAGTAAATATTATGCTATAAAATAATTTATTAAAATTCCTTTTTAACAGAACGAACAAACAACTCTGAAAGAACCTCTTTAGGATCTTTGCTATTGGTAATTACCTCGTTTACAGCATTTACTATTGGTAAATCTACATTATACATTTCACCAAGCTTGATTAAAGCTCTGGTTGTAGAAACACCCTCAGCAAGCTTTGTGAATTTTTCGCCCTTGATAAGCAATTCGCCAAAACCACGATTATGACTAAATTTTGAGAATAGAGTAGCCTCGTAGTCACCCAAATGGCAAAGACCAAATGCTGACATTTCGTTGCCACCCATCGCCTTTATAAGTCTTGAAATTTCTTGTGTGGCTCTAGCCATTAATGCACCTTTTAATGAGGTATAACCCATACCATCAAGCATACCTGCAGCAATACCAACAACATTTTTAGCAGCAGCACCAACCTCTGTACCGATTAAATCTCTACCAAAATAGAAGCGGATAAGCTCACTTGAAAACTCATTTACAAGCTTTGTTTTTAGCTCTTCGTTTTGAGAGTCAATAACCATACAGTTAGGTATACCCTTAACAAAATCCTGTGGATGACCAGGACCAACCCAAACTGCAACAGGAGTTTTTTCTGTGTCGATATATTCAGAAACTATTTCTGATAAGCGTCTGCCTGTTGTTTCTTCTATTCCCTTCATACAAAGCACAATAGCCTTACCATCAAGGTTTTCTTTTGCAAGACTCTGCATAAAGCTACTTACTGCCTGAGCACTTATTGAAATTATCATAACCTCAGCGTGGTCAACAGCCTGTGTAAGATCTGAAGTAATTGTGATTTTATCACTAAACTCAACATAGTCATTCTTTCTGTTTTCTCTTAGTTTTTGGAAAATTTCTTCACTTTCAAGCCCCCAAGAGTACACATTGTGACCAATCTTATCAAGATACCAGGCGATGAAAGAACCCCATCTGCCACAACCAAGTAGTGAAATGTTCATATATTAAACCTCCGTTTAGATCAGATTTTTTATTAGCTTTTATATTATAACACACTAATTTGAAAAATTCCATTAAATAACAGATATAAGTTTAATATTTACAAATATTTTTCATTTGCAACTGTTACAACATTGAATTAAACACCTTAACCATATTTAAAACCTTAACTATTAGCATTAATAAATGTGTGTTACGATAAAAACTAGTGAATAACGCCATATGTAAATTTTGAAACCATGTATATTTGCCGTTATTCTTTGTTATAGCAAACATTATTGCTGATATAAAACACTCTTAATTTTAATTAAATTTCTCTGTAGCTACCTCCCCATTACAGAAACAACCTTTACCTCTACCTCATCACAATAAAAATGAATATGCGAATCTTCGAAGTCTATTATTTCATAATGTGCTTCCCAACCTATATTCTTACTATGTAAATCAACTATATCTAAGCCTGAAATAGAACTACACATTTGGAAATTCTCACCACCGGTAACACC
>JAZSEI010000113.1:0-7391 GCA_045531635.1 Acutalibacteraceae bacterium | reverse complement strand
TTAATATAATCTCAATTATAGCCTGTTCGTCATCTCTGGTATTTTTATACACCTTTAAACAGCACAAGCTAACATGCTTGCCATTTTTTAATTGTGCCTTTAAACTGCGTTGGTCTTTAATAGAGTTAGTGCTATGCTCGTATAAATAAATTCTTTCTATATCACTATAATGTACAATTGCTGTGCATTTTTTACCAAATATGTATTCCTTACCAAGCATAACAGCACCATTGTACATAGACTGTGCAAACTCAAAATCATATAGCACATTTTTTAATTTGCCCGACTTTTCAAAATTTTTTATCTGCTTGTTAAGCTTAAATTTTTCTATCACGCCTGTAATAGATGCCAAAAACGATAAAAAGAATGTAAGCCCTATAATAGTATCAAAGCCTTCAAGTGGCTCTATGCCAAACATAGGCTCTAAAGCAAAAAACATAACCAGCATTATAATACCAACAACAAAAACAATACCACCAATAATAAGCTGTGGTGCTAAATATTGCTTCATTCTATTAAGTATTTGTTTGTCCATAATTAATCCCCCTTTTATGGCTGATAGCCCAGCTGAATAGCAGAGTTCTTTGATAATATAGCTCTAATTATAGCGTCTTCCTCTACCTGTGTATTTTTAGATACCTTAAAAGCACAAAGCTCTATATGTACGCCACTTTTTAGCTTTAGCTTTAAAATGCGTTGGTTTTTGAAGAAATTAATGCTGTGCTTGTAAATGTAAAGTCTGTCTATATCCCAATAGCTTACAACCAATGTGCTTTTTTTGCCAAACAGGAACAGGCTACCAAGTAAAACATTATCATTGTACATTGGCTTAGCAAAATCAAAATCATATAGCACGGTTTTTAATATCTTTAACTTCTCATAGTGCTTTAACTGCTTTTTAAGTGCAATCCTGTTTAGTATTCCCGAACTAAGTACAAGAAACGATATAACAAGAATTACAGCAGTAATAGCACCAAAGCCATCAAATAGCTTTAAGCCGAATACAGGCTCTAAAGTAAAAAATGCCACAAGCATTATAATGCCTATACCCCAAAAAATTGCTCTGCCCCAGATTGGAACTATTAAGTGCTTTTTCATTCTGTTAAGCAGTTGCTTTTCCATAATTAATACCCCTTTTATGGCTGGTAGCCCAGCTGAATATTCGGGTTCTTTCTTAATATAAAATCAATTATAGCATTTTCTTCGTCTTCAGTATTTTTATATACCTTTAAATTGCACAGCTCTATATGCTTGCCATTTATTAATTTTACCTTTAAAATGCGTTGGTCTTTAACAGCGTTAGTGCTATGAATGTATAAATAAATTCTATCTATATCACAGTAGCGTAGAATTACTGGGCGACCTTTACAAAATATGTAGTCATTACCAAGCATAATTCTCTCGTTGTACATAGGCTGTGCAGATTGAAAGCTATATAGCACATTTTTTAATTCGCCAGACTCCTCAAAGGCTTTTATCTGCTTGTTAATAGCAACCTTGCTTATAATACCTGCAATAGATGATAAAAACGCTACAACTGATATAATACCTACAATAGAACACAAGGCTTCAAATAGCTCTATGTTAAGCACAGGCTTTAAAATCAGAAATATCACCAGCATTATAATACTTATAGCAAAAACAATTGTAGCAACAATAATTTTTGGTGATAAATATTTTTTCATACTATCAAGTATTTGTTCTTCCATAATTAATACCCCTTTTATAACAAACTTTAACCATAAAAATAGCCAAAGCCTATTATAACACCAAATAACTAAAATGCAAATAATTTGTTTAATTTTATCATATTATGCTGTAAAAAATAATAATCTTAAGTATTTAAAATTCTTCTATTCAAAAATATCAAATCGCTCAAACATACTAATATCATAAGATGTGCTTGATGTATTGCTTGCATTATCTGAGCTTTTGTCATCAGCTGTATTTAAAGCTGTTTTGCTGTTTTTAGATTTACTATTATTGTTATTACTGTTTATTTTAGCTTGCTGCTCTATAGCCTGCTTTTCTATAGCCTTTTTCTCGGTTGCTATAGCACTGTCAGAATCAAGCCATATAAGCACTCTGTTTTCCATAGCCTCTAATGGACGTAGTGCTTTTTTATGTGTATGCAGGTAATCCTTCATTCTTCTTAACGAATTAATCACATCAATATCTTTATAGTGCTGTTGTAGCTTGTATATCTGCATTGCAGATATACAATATGCTGTTCCGTTTTGTGCAGGAAGTATTATATCTGAATAAGTTAGATTTTTTTGAGTGCCTAAGCTTTCGCAGGCACTTTTTTTATTTTCTTTAGTTTGATTTAGTTTAGTTTTGTTTAGTTTACTTTTATTTTCTTTACTTTCCTTTTGTGGAATTTTTACTTCATTAACCTGAGTTTCTGTAGCAGTTACAGGGGTTTTTGTAACAGAAACTGTTTTTTCGGGTACAGCTTTAGAAGCCGATTGAGAATTATCTGCATCAATCAACCAATATTTACTCTTATCTGCCTTGTTCCTAACAGTCACTTCACAGTAGCGTTGCTGAATTCCAGCAGAGGTTATAACTGATTGATTAAGGAGTTCTTTATCGAAAAGCCCTATATCCGCACAATACAGAATAACTTGCAACACAAGGTCTTTGCTTCGTATCCACCTGTTCCCGATAATTCTTGTAAGCTGAGAAATCAGCTTTTCTAATGGAAGCTCAAGATAATAGCCGTTGCTATAAACCTTACTTATAATTATTTCATACACTAATACACCCAGTGGACCAAATTGGTCAAGTAAGTCCATAATTTTATAATTATCGTAAAAATCCACATCTAAAGGAAAATAATACAACCCCTTTTTAACAGGTCTTGCCATTTTATCACTCCAATAGACACTTTAGAACAAACGTTCTTAATTTTATTGTATAGCAAATTTTTAAGCTTGTCAAGAAAAAATAAAACAAATGTTTATTATTTTGAAATCGTATAAATACTGTAAAAACTGTTAAAACTTAACTGCTTGGAAAATAGCTAGATAATTAATTTTATTACCACATTAGATTTTATTAAAAAATCAAAAACTAATATCAACAAGAAGGAGGTGAAAAAATGGAAAAATTCATAAAAAGAGCCACCGTTGCAATTGCTGTTGCTTGTACTGCACTTTTTGGCTTTGGGTCGTTTCTTAATACCTGCTTACCGTCTGAATTTATAGTAGATAAAACTGGCAACGAGTATATAGAGTCATACGGTGTAACACTAAGCACATACACCACCGATACCTCTAGCAAGGTAGAGGGCAAGCTTATGCTTGGCAGTGTTATACCTATTAAAGATGTAAAAATTAATATAAAAGAAAGCGAAAAGCTTGTACCCTGTGGAATACCATTTGGTATAAAGCTGTTTACCGACGGTATTATGGTAGTAAAAACCGACAGTGTAACTGTAAATAATAAAACCTATAACCCAGCCCGAGAGGCTGGAATTGAAGTAGGCGATATTATCACCCATATAAATTCTGAAAAAGTAACCTACACCGAGGATTTATCTGTAACTATAAATGAATCTGACGGAAAGCCGATAAGTCTTAGTATTATACGAGATGAAAAGAAAATCTCTAAAACAATTATTCCCGTTGATTCGGGCGATGGCTGTTACAAAATAGGCTTGTGGGTGCGTGACAGCTCGGCTGGTATTGGCACAATGACCTTTTACCACGAAAAAAGCAAAGCCTTTGGTGGACTAGGCCACGGAATTTGCGATGTTGACACAGGCGAGCTAATGCCACTTTCTAAGGGAGAGGTTACAGGTGCAGTTATAGACAGCGTTACAAAGGGTAAAAACGGCTGTGCAGGCACCTTAAACGGACACCACACCGACAACGGCTTAGACGGCTGTATTGTCAACAATAGCGAATCGGGTGTTTTTGGGTATCTGGATAATAACCCAACTAACCAAAAGGCTATACCAATTGCTTATAAGCAACAGATAAAAACAGGCAAAGCTCAAATAATATGCACAGTAGACAACACTACAAGCTATTACGATGTTGAAATTGAATCTGTAAACTTTAACAGCAAGGCAAAAACAAAAAATATTGTAATAGAAATTACCGACAAAGAGCTTCTCTCAAAAACCAATGGCATTGTACAGGGTATGAGTGGTAGCCCTATAATTCAGAATAATAAGCTGGTAGGAGCAGTAACACACGTTTTTGTAAACGAGCCAACAAAGGGCTATGGTATTTTTATTGAGAATATGCTGGAGTCAGCAGGGTGAAACTTTGACAGGGGCAGTTTGCCTCTGTCATTTTTTTGCTTAGTGTGGTATAATACAGATATCAGATAATGAAAGGGTGTTTGCTATGAAAATATTTGATATTTTAAAAAAAGTTACTAATGGCTCAGATAGTGAGCTAAGAGAGTATTTGTTAAATAAAATTAAAAGGGTAATAGATACATGGGATACCAGCGATATTTACGCTGTGTCGCTATGGGTACAGGATAACGGTGATAATCCGTGTGAGCCAACTGTAACATTGGGCTACAATACAGAGGAGCATTTCAAAGGTGAGATTGAACATGCTTGGGATGAAGTAGAGGCTAGGTGGAATTTCGCATACTGGCTTCAGAACTGCGAGTATTTTTTTGGACTTGATGAAGAAACACAACCAATTGTAAAGCGTTGGATTGCTTCAAAAGGCTTTAAGTATTATACATACGAAGAAATGGTTTTATCAGACAAAGAGCCTAATCCAAAAACCTATGAGGGAATCACACAGGCTTTTGTTAATGAACTAGTCGCAATAGTAAAGGAGCTACACAAAAGTGGGTTTATCCGATCTAAATTTGGCAAGGATATCCCAGTGCTGATTCACGAATTAGAATACTATGAAGAAATTGCAAATCAGAATATCGAGGCAAACCCAAAGCATACAGTCGATGAATTTGTAAGCTTTTGCCTTGACGAATACTAATACTAATACCTATTTATACACTAGATATCTTGTCGGCAGTATTTACTCAGAACTTCGTCCTTCTCCTTGACAAGCGTCAGCTTGCCTGCGTCGTCGTCCTAGTTCTGAACAAATTCTGCTCGACAATCTATTTATAGCGTTCAAACAGATATTAGTATAAGCCCAACAAAGAACGCTACACAATAAAATAAAACTTATAAAAGGGGGCAATATGCCCCTTTTATTTTTTTGTGGTGTGTGATATTATTTTTATAAACTACTAATTTAGTGAGGGTTATTTCAAATGACATTTTTAGGATTAATAAAAATATTTAATGATACACAAAGGCACATAAAGAACACCCCAAGCTTGCATAAGCAGATGTTAAATTGCAAAAGTGAAAGCGAATTATTTAAAGAGGGCTACATTTCCCCCACTCGCAACGAAAAAGGAACAGGAAATGTAGAGGTTGTTGCAAACACCACATTCCAGTGTGCAAGAGAGCAAAAAGAGCAATTCTCTAAAATTGCTGTGCTAAACTTTGCAAATCCTTATGAGCCAGGTGGTGGTGTGCGTCGTGGTGCAATGGCTCAGGAGGAGTGCTTGTGCAGATGTAGCGACCTGTATAATGCATTGGCACAGCCACGTTTTATTAAGCACTATTATTTATATCATCTGGTAAGAATTACATATAACTTTTCTGACAGATTAATATATTCGCCAAATGTAACTGTTATTAAGTCAGATGATAAAATCCCACAGCTGTTAGATAACCCATTCTTTGTTGATGTTATTACCTGTGCAGCCCCTTGCTTGCCAATATGGAGAATAAGAAACAACGACAAGCTTCTTAAGATTTACAAATCCAGAATAAAAAATATTTTGGAGGTTGCTATAGCTAAGGATGTAGACTGCTTGGTTTTGGGTGCTTTTGGTTGTGGTGCGTTCCACAACGACCCAAGGTTAATGGCTAAAGCATTTGCCGATGTGCTTGTTGGTGAAGAATATGCCAAATACTTCCAAAAGGTAATTTTTGCAATAAAACGAACAGGCAAGAAATGCAAAAATCTGTCTGCCTTTGAACAGGCTTTTTACAGAAATACTAAAGTAAACAGTATAGATTAAATGTGTTGTCGCTAAATAATCTATCAACTAGGTGAGCAATATGAAAATCACAGAAAAAACAGAGCTTTATAAAAATCAGCTTTTAGCCTTTGGTATGCTACAGCCTACTAAATGGAACTCATCATCACACTATCTGTTTTATAAACCCACAACAGAGTTAACTTCCTTTGTTGTTAATCTTACAGTAATGGAATGTGCAATAAAAATTGTATATGGCTATGCGTCAACTGCCTTTACAAAAATGGCTGGCGATGAAAACTCGCTTATCGAAAATGGAATTTTGGACGAGGATATTAATCTGCGTGAAAAAATAATAATTTATAATAACACAGATGAAGAAACTGCAAACACAAAAATACAAACAATGTATGCACAGTATTTACACACAGAAAAGGACGAGCTGATTAAGCTTACTAAAGAAAAGCGTAAGCAGTTTATTAACAAGATAACCACCAAGCTAAAGCCACTCGGCTTTAAGAAAAAGTCAAACAGCTGGACAAAGCCATTAGATACAAATTACTATGTGATGTTTAATGCTCAAAAATCTGATTTTGCTGACGAATACTACTTTAATATTTATATCGGTAAAAATGGTACAAACGATTATGGCGACTGCTATTACACAAGAATTGCACCAAATTCTGAATCTCCTATAGATTGGCAAACAATAAGCACAGATGAGCTTGAGTTATTTTTAGAAAATACAGCTGTTACAGCCTTGCAGGATATTATAAACACACCCTTGCAAATGTTGGGTAAGCGTAAGAATGTATGGTCTGCTTGTACCTGTAGCCGAAAGGAATGTGCAGAATGTTGGGTAGAGAAAAATTTGTGGGAAGTACAGCAGAAGTAATTTAATAATATAAACACACAGACAAGCCACAGGAGAATAAATCTCTTGTGGCTTTTTGTGTTTTCAAAAAATTTATGAAAAAAATATAAAAAACCTTGACAAGTGTACTTGGCGAAAGTATAATATGATTGTGCACAGAAAACTTGGCAAGTTTAATTTTAAGAAAAATTATAAAGAGATATTTTAAAGAGGTTTTAAGGAGATTATTATGAACAAAGAAGAAATTTTAAAGCTAAGTCAGCAAGAGAACAAAGGCAAGCCAGATGAACTAGAGCTTAACGCAATAGGCAAAGCGTCAAAAGTGGGTATGGCTGTAGGAGGAATACTTTGTGTAATACTTGTGTTTGTAAGTAAGCTTATATTAAACAAGCCAGAGCTTGCCTTAGTAGGCTGGATGATATATTTTGCTATGCAGGGTAGCAGTGAGTTTGTATTGTATTCACAGCTGAAAAGTCGCTCAAAA
>JAZSEI010000122.1:0-15468 GCA_045531635.1 Acutalibacteraceae bacterium | reverse complement strand
AATATGTAGATATGGTAGAGGCAGGCATTATCGACCCTACAAAGGTTACTCGTTCAGCACTACAAAACGCTGCTTCAGTTGCTTCAATGGTTCTTACAACAGAGTCATTAGTAACAGATATTAAAGAGCCTGTACCTGCTGCTCCAGCTCCTGATATGGGTGGTATGTACTAATATAGTATTTACTAATATTAAATATAATTACTGTTCATACAGTTTAAAAATACTCCCGATTGCTATATGTAACAATCGGGAGTATTTGTTTATATAGGTTTGTAGTTATTCGATAAATCGGTGTTAGGATAATAGTAGGCTAAAATTTCGCTATAGGTACTACCTTGCTTTGCCATACAACAAGCACCATATTGACTCATACCTATATTTTCACCATATCCGTAAACTGTAAAGGTGTATTTATCGTCACTACAGCTTATATCAAAGGTGAAGCTTCTGAGATTAAGTATTTCCATAAGCTGTTTTCCTGTTAGTGTTTTATTGCCAACCGTTAACTCAAGTACGGCATTGTAATCGTTTTTCTTTATATTTGTAATGTTGTTGCTGGTGTTTTTTGTTGGTTTATAATCAGAATATTTGTTTTTTATAGCTTTATCAAATTCTGTTTTAGGAAACTCTATCTTAGTTTTGTAGTTATTGGCAACAGTATCGAATGCAGAGGGGATACATACAAGATAAGGTAGCTCTTGGCTGTAAATTTCGCTATAGGCTGTTGTGTTACCACTTGAAATTTTAAAATACTTTGTCATACATAGCTTATTATTATATAAAACAAAAGTATTGCTAACCTCTTTTACTGCATCACTAATGATTTTATAGCTGTAGTTATAAGTTTCTCCCCATTTTTCTTTAAGCTCATCTTTTGTCACATAGGTTTGCCATATATTGCTGTTGCACTCGAAGTCATAGTTTTTGTTATTTGCTCTTGCGTCGTTTCTTAAATAAGAATAATATGTATGGATAGCAACAGCTTGTGCTTTTATTGCTTCAGTAGGAATATCTATATCTATTTCTGTAGCGAGTGCACCACAGCAAAAATCAAAGTCGCTAACAGTAATAATTTTATCTGTAGCTTTGTCGTATATTCTAAAAGTATTATTGATTGCATTTTCAGATGTAGGTTTGGTTGCATTAATTGTGGGGTTAGTTGATTTAATAGGGGGACTACTTGTACTTTTACTTTTACTTGTGTTGCTAACATTTGTAGAATAAGCGTTTTTATTACTTTGTTTTTCAAAGCTATTGTTGTTAAGTAAAACAGAAATTAACGGCACGCAGGCTATTAATAATGCGACAAAAATAATGTTTAAAATAGCACTTTTCATAAAATTATCATTCCTTTTCTTGGCACAATGTAAATATAAGAATTTATCTATTGACAAGTATTGATTATTAGAATAAAATTAAAGGTACGAATAATTACCATATATAAATATTTATTAAGCTTTTTTAGCTATTATGATTTATATATAAGTAAATTTACAATTAAATATTTAAGAGGTGTTAAAATGAAAATAAAATTTTCGTGGATACCGTTTATCCCTGTTGCGATACTGTCAGTGTTTTTAAGGATATACCAAAAACTTTTTGTTGACAGTGGAATTGATACTGGATTTTTAAGCAGTGATATGATATGGCTTGTTTATGCTGGTTTAGTTGCAGTTTTATTTGTAGTGCTTTTGTTTTTATCTTTAATAGACAGAAGAACATCACCGCACTATAAAATAAAAATAAACTTCTTTGGTGGTTTATTTGCAATAATTGCTTCTGCGGTGCTTATTTTTGATTCTGGTATGAGAGCAGCACAGATATTATCAGCAGGATTCGAAAGAGTTACACAGCCATTAGATATTATCTTTTCACTATTTGGTGGTGTAGTTATTTTAGTAATGGGTTTGTCATCTTGTTCTGGTAAAAATATTGCTAAAAAGCTTGGTGTGTTCTCGGTGTTTGCTCCTATATGGTGCTGTGTTAAGCTGATGTTAACATTCGCAGAGTACACAAAGCAGTCTGTAAATGCTTTTGATATGACAAATTTATTCTTTATGGCATTTATGACAATGGCTATATTTAATTTATCAATGGCATATCAAGGTGTTGACTGTAAAAATCCAATAAAGGGTACTATAGTTTATGGTATGCCTGCGTTTATAGTAACTATTGTTTATGCTGTTGCTAATGCAATTGACCAGATTCGTACCTTAGGTACATACGACTTTATGAATTCTTTAGATACAATCATCTTTACAGCACTTGCTTTATATATTTTGTTTATGATGATTGAGTTTACAGCTAACGCTAATGATAAAAAAGATGAAATTGTTGTTGAAATTAAGGAATACGAAGAGCAACCAACAGTAAGAATAAAGAACGAAGTTGAAGAAGAAACAACCAAGAATAAAAACGACCGTGTTGAAATTTCTGATGTTGAAGAAAATGTAAGTAAAGACCTTAATGGTGTTGATAATGTGATAGATGCAATGGAAAAGGAAGATAAAAACCCTGAAAAGTATAATCCACTTTCTAACGAGTATTTTGCAAGTCACGCAACAGATGATATTTCTGAAGATGATGAGATTTCAAAAAGTATGGAAAATATTGACAGGCTAATTGATGAAATTGGTTTGGAATAATAAAACTTAATAAATTATAAAAGTACATTCTGCATAAAATAAGAATGTGCTTTTGTTGTATATAAACAAAAAAGGTTTAATTATTAATAAACAAAAGCTAAGAAGTAACAAATTCATAATATTTTGTAACTTGACTAATTTGTTGATTTGTGTTAATATTTATAATAATAAAAGTAAAAGCGTAGAAAAGGACACGATTTATTTACTTAGTTATTTACAGAGAGTATCTGATATTGCTGAAACAGATGCATTAACGGTTTATAAATTACCACCTTAGAGCTTCACACCGAAAGAAGGTGTGACGGTGAACACCGTTATATGTACAAAGGGTATGATTATTCATACTGAATTTGGGTGGAACCACGGGTATTGTACCTCGTCCCATTTGGGATGGGGTTTTTTATTTTTTAAAATTAAGAAAGGAAGAAATGATATGATAAGTGTTGAACTTAAAAACGGTGTTGTTAAGGAGTTTGAAAACGGCACAACAGTAGCTGATGTAGCAAAATCACTTGGTGGTGGCATATTCAAAAATGCTTGTGTAGCTAAGGTTAACGGTGAGGTTAAAGACCTTAGAACTGAGCTTACAGCAGATAGTAGCTGTACAGTAGAAATTTTATCTTTTGATTCAAACGAAGGTAAAAAAACATTTTGGCACACAGCGTCACATATACTTGCTCAGGCTGTAAAAAGATTATATCCAAACGCAAAAATTGCTATTGGTCCTGCAATTGACAATGGCTTTTATTACGATTTTCAGGTTGAAAAACCTTTTACTGCAGAGGATTTAGAGAATATAGAAAAAGAGATTAAGGCAATTGTTAAAAGTGGTATGCCACTTGAGAGATTCGAACTTGCACCAGACGAGGCTATAAAAATGCTAGAAGATATGCAGGAGCCTTATAAGGTAGAGCTTGCTAAGGAGCACGCTGACAAGGGTGAGCCAATAAGCTTCTATAAGCAGGGCGATTTTACAGACCTTTGTGCTGGTCCACACCTTATGTCTGTAAGCAATGTTAAGGCTGTAAAGCTACTTAACTGTACAGGTGCTTACTGGAGAGGTGACAGCAATAATCAACAGCTTTGCAGAGTTTATGGTACTGCATTCCCAAAAGCTTCTATGCTGGATGAATATCTAAAACAGAGAGAAGAAGCAATTGCTCGTGACCACAATAAGTTAGGTAGAGAGTTAGAGCTATTTACAACATCTGATGTTATCGGTCAGGGTTTGCCTATTATGCTACCAAAGGGTGCAAGGGTAATTCAGCTGCTACAAAGATTTGTAGAGGACGAGGAGCAGAAGAGAGGCTGGCAGCTAACAAAAACACCATTTATGGCTAAAAGCGACCTATATAAAATTTCAGGTCACTGGGACCACTATCAAGATGGTATGTTTGTACTTGGTGATGAGGAAAAGGATAAAGAGGTTTTTGCTTTGCGTCCTATGACTTGTCCGTTCCAGTATCAAGCATATTTAAACCGTGGCCGTTCATATAGAGATTTACCACTTAGATATAACGAAACTTCTACACTATTTAGAAACGAAGCAAGTGGAGAAATGCACGGCTTGATTCGTGTAAGACAATTTACAATTTCTGAGGGTCACTTAATGTGTACACCTGAACAGCTAGAGGACGAGTTTAAGGGATGTTTAGAGCTTGCTATTTATATGCTTAAAACACTTGGTCTATATGAGGATGTTTCTTACAGATTCTCACAGTGGGACCCACAGGATAAGGATAAGTATATAGGTACACCAGAGCAGTGGGATGAGGCTCAAGGTATTATGAAGAAGATTCTTGATAATCTTGAAATTCCTTATGAGATCGGTATAGGTGAGGCTGCTTTCTATGGTCCTAAGCTTGATATTCAGATTAGAAATGTATATGGTAAAGAGGATACACTTATCACAATCCAAATCGACCAGTTACTTTCAGAAAAGTTCGGTATGGAATATGTTGACAAAGATGGTGTAAAGAAGAATCCATATATTATCCACAGAACTTCTATTGGTTGCTACGAAAGAACACTTGCTTTGCTTATCGAAAAGTATGCTGGTGCGTTCCCAATGTGGCTAGCTCCTGTGCAGGTTAAGCTTCTACCTATTGCTGACCGTCATATTGACGCTCTTAAAGAGGTTAAAGCTAAGCTTGACGCTGCTGGTATTCGTTGCGAAATCGACACAAGAAGTGAGAAGATTGGATATAAGATAAGAGAAGCACAGCTTGAAAAGGTTCCTTATATGATACTTATGGGTGATAAGGATATTGAGAATAATACAATTTCTGTTCGCTCAAGAAAACTTGGCGATTTAGGTGCGTCTACAGTTGATGAATTCCTTACAAAAGCTAAGGAAGAAATTGACAATAAGACAATATAATTGTATAATTAAATAATCCTATAATTATAAAAGCGAGAAAAGAGGTGTACTATGTCTGATGTTACCAAAAAGTTAATTACTTTAGTTTTAATTCTGCTTATTGCTGTTGTTGCGATAATTGGATGTGTGTATGTTGTTACAAAAATAAATGCAACTCAGAACTTTTCTGACCCATCATCAACTGGGAAAACACCAAATATATCTGCAGCAGAGTTAAATAAACAGGTAATAGAGAAAATGGGCTACACAGGCATAAGTGAGCTTAACAGTGGAGATATAGCTTCTCATATTGATATACCTGAGGAAAGTGTTACACAAGCATCTATCTATATTTCAGATGTCAGCTCCTCTGCTATGGAAATCGCTTGCTTTAAATTAGCTGACCCTAATAACGATGAAGAAATACTTGTCGCTATTTCTGACCATATAGCTGTTAAGCTAAAGGGTTTTCAGGATAGCCCTAAAGAAAGCGAATATATAAAAAATTATGTTACAGCAACAACTAACGGTTATGTTTTTCTTGCTATTACAGAAAATGCCGATATTGCTGCAAAAGCATTTGAAGATATTGTAGAAACAGTTGAATAATTACAACATTCTCTACTAATATTAAAAATGTACTTAATTCAATTACTGTATCAACAGTAAGATTAAAACTATCAATAACCGGTAGGGAATACCCCACCGGTTATTTTTAAATATTTATTTTTATGAAGTTTGTTTGGTCTGGGGGGATTAAAACTTGAAAATTGATGAATTGAAAAGCATTATAAAACCCAGAATGGGTAAAAAGCGTTATGTTCATAGCCTTAATGTAGCAAAGGCTGCACAACAGCTTGCTATAAAGTATGGTGAAAATATAGAAAAATCTATAATTGCAGGTGTTTTACACGATATTACTAAAGAAATGCCGTATGAAGAACAGTTGCAAATAATTGAAAGCAATGGTATAATACTAAATAATGTGCTTACACTTTCACCAAAAACATGGCACGCTATTTCTGGTAGTCTTGTAATAAAAAACGAGCTTGGTATTGATGATGAGGATATTTTAAATGCTGTTCGATATCATACCAGTGGTAGAGCAAATATGAGTTTGCTCGAAAAAATCGTTTTTGTAGCTGATTTTATTGGTGAAGAACGAGACTACAAAGGTGTAGATATAATGCGTTCAAAGGCTTATAAAAGTCTTGAAGAGGCTATGCTTTATGGTGTTAGCTTTACAGTTAAAAACCTTACTGCAAATCAATGTGGTATAGACACAAACACAATAGCTCTATATAACGAGCTGATTTTAAATAAAAATAGGAAGTGATATTATGACATCTTTAGAGACAGCAAAGCTTGCTGCAAAGGCTTTAAGTGCTAAAAAGGGCTTAGATATAAAGGTTATCAAAATTGACGATATTTCTGTTTTGTCAGATTACATGGTAATTGCTACAGGTACAAGTAGTACACAGGTAAAGGCTATGGCAGACCATGTTGAGTACGAGCTTGCACAGGCAGATGTTTCTGTAAGCCATATTGAGGGCTATCGTTCTAACACTTGGATTTTAATGGATTATATTGATGTAATTGTTCATGTGTTTATGGAAGAAACAAGAGAGTTTTATGACCTTGAACGTCTATGGCAGGACGGCGAAAATATAGATATTTCAGATATTATTGATTAATAGATATAAGCAGGAGGAATATTTGTGAGATACGATCATAAATCAATTGAGCCTAAGTGGCAACAAATATGGGAAGAAAAGGGAGTTTTTCACGCAGAGGATAACTCTGATAAAGAAAAATTCTATGCTCTTATCGAGTTCCCTTATCCATCAGGACAAGGCTTGCATGTTGGTCACCCAAGACCATATACAGCACTTGATATAGTTTCAAGAAAGCGTCGTTTACAGGGTTATAATGTACTTTACCCAATCGGTTGGGATGCGTTTGGTTTACCAACAGAAAACTACGCTATTAAAAACCACATTCACCCACGCATAGTAACAGAGCAGAATGTTGCTCGCTTTAAAAAGCAGATTCAGGCATTAGGTATTTCTTTTGACTGGAGCAAAGAGATTAACACAACAGACCCAGAGTATTACAAGTGGACACAGTGGATTTTCTTACAGCTATTCAAAAAGGGTTTAGCATACAAAAAAGAGATGTCTGTAAACTGGTGTACATCTTGTAAGTGCGTACTTGCAAACGAAGAGGTTGTAAATGGTGTTTGTGAGCGTTGTGGCAGTGAAGTTGTACATAAGGTAAAATCTCAGTGGATGCTAAAAATCACAGAGTATGCAGACAGACTAATTGACGACCTTGAGCTTGTAGATTACCCAGAGCGTGTTAAAACTCAGCAGAAAAACTGGATTGGTCGTTCTTATGGTGCAGAGGTTGATTTTAAAACATCAACAGGTGACACTCTAACAGTATATACAACAAGACCAGACACATTGTTTGGTGCTACATATATGGTAATTTCTCCAGAGCATCCAATGATTGCAAAGTGGGAAAATACACTAGAAAATATGGACGCAGTTAAAGAATATCAAGCTGCAGCTGCAAAAAAGAGTGACTTTGAAAGAACAGAGGTTGCTAAGGATAAAACTGGTGTTAAGCTACAGGGTGTTACTGCAATTAACCCAGTAAACGGCAGAGAAATTCCTATTTTCATTTCTGACTATGTTCTAGTATCTTATGGTACAGGTGCTATTATGGCTGTACCTGCACACGATACACGAGATTGGGAGTTCGCTAAGAAGTTTGAGCTACCTATTATCGAGGTTGTTCAGGGTGGCGATGTAGAGAAAGAAGCATTTACAAACTGCTCAACAGGTATTATGGTAAATTCTGACTTCTTAAACGGTAAAACAGTAGAAGAGGCTAAAAAGGCGATAATAGAATTTTTAACTGAAAAGGGTATTGGTCACTCAAAGGTTAACTTTAAGCTTCGTGACTGGGTATTCTCTCGTCAAAGATATTGGGGAGAGCCAATTCCTATTGTTCACTGTGAGAAGTGTGGCTATGTGCCTATTTCAGAAAGCGAGCTACCACTTACTCTACCAGATGTAGAGTCTTACGAACCAACAGAGAATGGTGAATCTCCACTTGCGAATATTACAGATTGGGTTGAAACAACTTGCCCTTGCTGTGGTGGTAAGGCACACAGAGAAACCGACACAATGCCTCAGTGGGCTGGTTCATCATGGTACTTTCTAAGATATATCGACCCACACAATACAGAGGCTCTAGCAAGTAAAGAGGCTATTGACTATTGGATGTCAGTAGATTGGTACAATGGTGGTATGGAGCATACTACACTTCACTTGCTTTACAGCCGTTTCTGGTACAAGTTCCTATATGATATCGGTGTAGTTCCAAACCCAGAGCCATATAGCAAAAGAACAAGTCATGGTATGATTTTAGGTTATAATGGCGAAAAAATGAGTAAATCAAGAGGTAATGTAGTAAACCCAGATGAGGTTGTAGATGAATATGGTGCAGACACAATGCGTATGTACGAAATGTTCATAGGCGACTTTGAGAAGAGTGCACCTTGGAATTTTGATAGCATTAAGGGTTGTCGTAGATTTATCGAAAGATACTGGAATCTACAGGGTATTCTTATAGACGGTGACACAATTCGCCCAGAAATAGAATCAGCTTTCCATAAGGCGATTAAAAAGGTTGGCGACGATATAGAAAACATTAAATTTAATACAGGTATTGCAACACTTATGTCCCTTATCAATGATATAATAGCTACAAGTAAGGTTACAAAGAAAGAGCTTGCAATATTTACAATCCTACTAAACCCATTTGCTCCTCATGTTACAGAAGAGGTTTGGGAGCTTTCAAAGCTTGGCAATGGCATTGTTGCAGAAAATCCATGGCCACAGTATGATGAATCTAAATGTAAGGATGATACAGTTGAAATCGTTGTACAGGTAAATGGCAAGGTTAAGGCTAAGCTTATGGTTGCTGTTGATATAGATAAGGATACAGCTATTGCTACAGCAAAGGCTAACGAAAAAATTGCTCCACTTGTAGATGGTAAGACAATTATCAAAGAAATTTATGTTCCAGGTAAGCTTGTTAATATAGTTGCTAAATAATATTTAGAATTATTTTGAAAATTTATGTCAAACTGTTGACATAACAAAGTATATATTGTATAATATTAAACGCAATTGTATGCAAATATTAACCCAATGCCACTAGGCGGATGGGAGGGAAGATAAATGGCAGAAATCAGAATTAAAGATAACGAATCTCTTGAAAGTGCTCTAAGAAGATTTAAGAAGCAGTGTGCTAGAGCTGGCGTTATAGCTGAAGTTCGTAAGAGAGAGGCTTATGAGAAACCATCAGTAAAGCGTAAGAAGAAGTCTGAGGCAGCTCGTAAGCGTAAGTATAAGTAATTTACTTATTTTGAGTGATACAGAGGACGAGCGTTTGCTCGTCCTTTTGTCTTTTCATACTAATCTTTTTTGAGATTTTAAATGGTGTTTAGTATTAAAAAAGTTAGTATTATAAAACGATAGGAGAGATAACGCAGTGAAGGCATTATATTTTCCATCTCTACTTGATATTGAAATTGAAGCATTAAAGTCTTTAAATATAAGATGTATATTTCTTGATATAGATAACACCATAAAACCATATGGTGCCGATAATGTTGATATAGCTTATCAAAATTGGATCAACAATGTCAAAGCAAATGGTATTAAGGTTATTCTTTGCTCTAATAATTTCAAAAAAAATGTAGAACCAATTGCAAAATTAATTAATTGTGATTATGTGGCTTTTTGCTTAAAGCCATCACCATTTGGTTATATTCAAGCGTTATTTAAATCAAAGGAAAAAATAAGCAATACGCTTGTAATTGGTGACCAGTTTTTTACAGATATTTTTGGAGGAAAAATCATATTTGCTAAAACCTTTATGGTAGATCCAATTTCTAAGAGTATAGAGGGTACTACTGTTAAGGTAAGACGAGCTTTAACTGCTCCTTTTACTCAAAGAATTATCAACAGAGAAAATATATACAGAAAGAAGTAAAAATATGAAAAAAGTATTACTTTTGCTTGGTCCTAACCTTAATATGGTTGGTATAAGAGAAAAGTCGGTTTATGGTGAAGAAACAGCCGAAACTATAGAAAAAGACATTATAGCATATGGTAAAACTATAAATATAGCTGTAGATGTATATCAATCTAATTATGAGGGTGCTATTATAGACCAAATCCATAATTCACGCCTTGAATATGACGCAGTAATTATTAATCCAGGTGCATTAACTCATTACAGCTATGCAGTGAGAGATGCAATTTCAAGTGTGTCTACAGTACCATTTTTTGAAGTTCATATGTCAAATATTCATAAAAGAGAAGAATTTAGACATAAATCTGTTACTGCACCAGTATGTATAGGGCAAATTTGTGGTTTTGGTGCTTATGGTTATAAGCTGGCACTAAATTATATTAAAGAAAATATTTTTGAAGGTTAAAATATGGAGTATAGAATAAAAAATCTACAAAAAAATTTAAAAAGCGATTTTCAGGCTTTTTTGATAACTTCTGATGTAAATAGATTTTATTACACAAGCTTTTCTTCATCTGCAGGCTGTGTGCTTGTTACAAAATCGAATGCCTATTTGCTTGTAGACTTCAGATATATAGAAGCTGCACAAAGCAAGGTAAAGCATTGCAAGGTGGTTATGTTCAAAAAGCTTTGTGATACTATCAAAGATATTTGTGCTGATAAGCATATTACAGAAATTTTTGTTGAAGAAGAAAATGTAACTCTTGCACAAGCAAGTAGTTTAAGAAATGATTTTGCAAAATTTGGTGTTAAATTATCTCATGATAAAATATTGGACGCAATTATTAAAAATCAAAGAATTGTAAAAAAACAAGATGAGATTGCTATGATTAAAAAGGCTCAGCAAATTACGGAGCAAGCCTACACAGAGGTTTTAAATTATGTAAAGCCTGGTGTTACAGAGCGAGAAATTGCACTTGAGCTTGAGTATTTAATGCGTAAAAAAGGTGCTGACGGTGTTTCTTTTAGCCTTATAACTATAACTGGTAAAAATACTTCGTTACCTCATGGTGAACCTGGGGATAATGTTGTTAAAGAGGGTGATTTCTTTTTAAGTGATATAGGTGCACTTTATCAAGGTTACCACAGCGATATGACCCGTACAGTCGCTATAAAGCACGCTACAGACGAGATGATTAAAATATATAACATAGTTCTAAATGCCCAGCAAAAAGCCTTAAATCAAGTGAAATCGGGTATTAAAGCAGAAATTGTAGATTTAACTGCAAGGTCTTTTATTTCTGCTAATGGATATGGTGATATGTTTGGACATTCTACAGGTCACGGTGTAGGGCTTGATATTCATGAGCAACCTAATGTTTCACCTAAAAGCGAAACAATATTAAGTAGTGGAATGATAATAACAGTTGAACCAGGTATATATATACCAAATAAATTTGGTGTTAGAATAGAAGATATGGTTTGCGTAACAAATGATAGCTATGAAAATTTTGCTACAATTGATAAGTCGCTGATAATTGTATAAAATAAATAAGAGTAAGTGTTTTGTTTTTTATACGATTACTATTTATATGCATAAATTTGGAATTTTAGTTGCATTTTTGTGACAAATTATGTATAATGTAAATGTGTTATTCGGTGATTTTCATCGTTAAAGAATTTTAGGAGGATTTTAATTTATGATTACAGCAGGTGATTTTAGAAACGGCGTTACTTTTGAAATGGATGGACAGGTAGTTTCAATTATCGAGTTCCAGCATGTTAAGCCAGGTAAGGGTGCCGCTTTCGTTAGAACAAAAATCAGAAATGTTATCACTGGTTCAGTTGTAGAAAAAACATTCAACCCAACTGAAAAATTCCCAACAGCCTTCATCGAGAGAAAAGATATGGAATATCTATACGAGGATGACGGTTTATATTACTTTATGGATAACGAAACATACGAGCAGATTCCAATAGGCAAAGATGTTCTTGGCGATAACTTTAAGTTTGTTAAAGAGAACATGGTTTGCAAGGTTCTATCATATAAGGGTAATGTATTTGGTGTAGAGCCACCTACATTTGTTACACTACAGATTACACAGACAGAGCCAGGTGTTAAGGGCGATACAGCTACTAATGTTACAAAGCCAGCAACACTAGAGACAGGTGCAGAAATTAAGGTACCTATCTTCATCAACGAGGGCGATGTTATCCAGATTGATACTCGTACAGGCGAGTATATGTCAAGAGCATAAGATTATTCTTTAAATATATAAAGGAGAGTTTGTTATGACTTTATCAGAAAAAATTGCTTACATCAAAGGTTTGATGGCAGGTTTAAAGCTAGACTCTGACAAGGACGAAGTACAGGTAATCAACGCTATAGTTGAGCTACTTGAGGATATGTCTGCAAAGATAAATAAGCTTGACGATACACTTGAAGAAACAATGGCTCAGGTTGACGAGATTGACGAGTGTCTTGCAGATGTTGAAGAATTTGTTTTCGATGAAGATTGTTGTGACGATGATTGTGACTGCGATTGCGATGATGATTGCTGTGACTGTTGCGATGATGACGAAAATGTTTTCTACGAGGTTACTTGCCCAACTTGTGGTAATGATATAAATGTAGAGGAAGAAATTCTCCTTTGTGGCGAAACAGCTTGTCCTAACTGTGGAGAAATTCTTGAGTTCGATTTCAGCACATTGTTTGATGAGGATGAGGATTGCGATTGTGGTTGCCACTGTGATTGCGATGACTGCTCATCAGAGGATGCGAATAATTAATAAGCAATTATATAACCAGTCTGCATTGCAGGCTGGTTTTTGCTTTGTGTTTGGTTGTAATCTCAATGTGTTTTTGATATAATAATATTAGATTAGAATTACGGAAGTGAATTTATGGCAGCAAAAACAAAAAGTGTATATGTATGCTCTGAATGTGGATGGGAGTCCTCAAAATGGGTAGGTAAGTGTCAGGGCTGTAATCAATGGAATACAATGCAAGAGGAAATTAAAAGCACAGCAAAGATTTCTGCTACATCAGCAGTTACAGCGGTTAAACTTTCATCAAGTGCTACTCCTGTTGCTATGCGTAATATAGACACTACAAATGAGGAAAGATATAAAACAGGCTCTAACGAGCTAGATAGAGTATTAGGTGGGGGAATAGTAAAAGGCTCTTTAGTGCTTCTAGGTGGTGACCCAGGTATTGGTAAATCTACAATCCTACTTCAAATTTGTAATAATCTTGGTAATGATTTAAAAATTTTGTATGTATCTGGTGAAGAATCAAAAAGACAGATTAAGCTTAGAGCAGACCGTCTTGGTGTTAATTGCGACCAATTATATGTAATAACAGAAACCGATATTGAAATGGTAATTCAAATTATCGAGAACGAAAAACCAGATCTGGTTATGATAGATTCAATTCAAACAATGAATTTAACACAACTTTCGTCATCTCCAGGTAGCGTTACTCAGGTGCGTGAATGTACCAATTTACTTATGAAGGTTGGTAAAACTCTTGAGATACCTATTATAATAGTTGGTCATGTAAATAAAGACGGAGCAATAGCAGGACCAAAGGTACTTGAGCATATAGTGGATGCTGTTTTGCATTTTGAGGGTGACAAGCAGATGTCATACAGAATACTGCGAGCAGTTAAAAATCGTTATGGTTCTACAAATGAAATAGGAGTTTTCCAAATGACAAACGACGGACTTACAGAGGTTGAAAATCCGTCTATGATGTTACTTTCAGGCAGACCTAAAAACGTTTCTGGCACTTGTGTAGCGTGTGCTATTGAGGGTACAAGACCTATACTTGCAGAAATTCAAGGCTTGGTAACAACCACAGGTTTTGGTAATCCTCGCAGAATGGCAACAGGCTTTGACTATAACAGAATGAATCTTATTTTAGCAGTGCTTGAAAAGCGAGCAGGATTTTTCTTTTCTAATGCTGATTCATATATTAATGTTGTTGGAGGTTTACGACTTGACGAACCAGCAGTAGATTTAGCTGTTGCTATGTCATTAATAAGTAGCTTAAAAGATGTAGCTATACTTGAAAATGCAATAGCCTTTGGTGAAATCGGTTTAGCAGGTGAAATAAGGGGTGTTTCACAGGCTCAGTTGAGAATTTCTGAATCTATAAGGCTTGGTTTTACCAAAATAATAATTCCTTACCAGAACCTTAAAAACATTAAATATAACGAACTACCAAAAGGTATAGAAGTGGTAGGGGTAAGGAATATAAGAGAAGCATTTAATGCGATGATTCTTAGCAATACTGAATTATAAAATTGAATTAAAAAACAACAATCCCGAGCAAAGTGATATTTAATCAGATTGCTCGGGATTGTTGTTTTCGTTTTTAGTTTTTCTCATCTTTACCTTTGATAATGGGTTAGCTTTAGAAGCACTTTCCATTTGTTTATCAGATAAATGAGTATAAATTTCTGTTGTTCCTAAATTTTCGTGACCTAAAATGTCTTGTAATACTCTTATATCTACATTACCATGTTGATACATAAGTGTTGCTGCTGTATGACGAAGTTTGTGTACAGAGTATCCAGCACCATCTAAACCGATTTTTTGCAGATATTTATTGACCATAGCTTGTACAGTTTTTGGGCTTATTCGGTTGTTCTGTCTGCTTAAAAATAACGCATTACGATCTTTAATTCCGTTAACCGGTCTAACCTTTTTATATTCCTTTAAAGCTGAAATACAAGCGTCGTTTAAATAAACCAATCTTTCTTTATTGCCTTTGCCAGTAACAATCAGTTGATTTTCAGCCTTAAAGCTATTTATATTTAACGCTGTAAGCTCAGAAAGACGCAAACCACAGTTTAAAAATAATGTAAGTATGCAGTAATCTCGTTCTTTGTATTTACCATCAACAGCATTTAAAAGCTCAAGTGATTCCTCTAAAGTTAAATATTTGGGTAAGGATTTTTTTACTTTAGGTGCCTCAAGATCTTGCGTTGGATCAATACTAAGTTTTAAGCTTTTATGTGTGTGATATTTATAAAATGTTTTTAATGCAGAAGTTTTTCTAGCTCGAGTTTTAGCACTATTATTTCGCTCAGATAGAGAAAAATTCATAAATTCATAAATATCAGATATTGTTACCGATTTTATCAAATTTATATCTATATCAGAAATATCAATTTTTGAAAAATCTACATCTACAGAGATTAATCCTTTTTTTATTTTAATAAAACGAAAAAAAGTTCTTAAATCAAGATAATATTCTTTTACAGTGTTTTGAGATTTATTTTTAATTGTACCTAAATACACAAGAAATTCTCGTATCATTTCAGGCATTTCACTATAATCAAGATAATTATTCATAAAGCAATCCTTCTAAATCTTAACGGCTTATCACTTATACAAAATATTT
>JAZSEI010000110.1:0-3778 GCA_045531635.1 Acutalibacteraceae bacterium | reverse complement strand
ATATAATAAATAAAAATAAGATTAATTTTTTCTTTAATTTATTGTGTTGTTTATTAATATATTATTTCCTTATCATATTAAGTATTCGCCAATAATAAAATAATTATTAAAAACTATAAAATGTCAGTTAATATAATTGGTTGACACAATAATTCTGTGGTGGTAAAATTTATCTAAAATTATATAGGAGTGTTTAAAGTGGATAGAATTATATCTAACCTTTTGGTATATGGTGATATGCCAAAGGATTCAATATTAATGGGCTTAAACGACATTTTTTTAACCTTTAGATCTGGCAATTATTCAGAAAGCAAGCTAAAGGCACAGATATTTACTCAAATTAAAAATCTGCTTATTTTAGCAACTAATTATGGTTTTAATAATAATCTTTGGCATAACTATCTTTCGTTTATTCTTATTACAAACGAAAATCCATTCAGCCTAACCTGCGAAAAGGTAGGGGCTAATGTTGGTAGTGTAAATTATTTTGCACATAATGATTTTTCAGCGTTTAAACAGCTATTTGATTATGATTTTTCAGAAATTGAAACAGCACTTAATATTGATTGCTTTTCAAGAATATCTAACTACATAGCTATAGAAAAGAAAGAGCTTATGTATAATAAAAATGTAAGCGAAAAGGTACAAGACCTAACTCTAAAGCTTGAGGCAACTAAGAATACAGATGAATTTTTTGATGTTGTAACTGGTTTTTACAAGGATTATGGTGTGGGAATGTTTGGACTTAACAAGGCGTTCAGAATAGCAAACAGTGACGGCTGTAATGTAGAATTTAAGGCTATTAATAATATGGACAAGGTTATGCTAGATGATTTAATAGGCTACGAAAAGCAAAAGCAGATGCTTGTAGAGAACACAAAGGCATTTGTTGAGGGTAGAAAAGCAAATAATGCACTTTTATTTGGTGACAGTGGTACAGGTAAATCTACAAGTATAAAGGCTATAGTAAACGAATTTTATCCTGATGGACTTCGTATGATAGAAATATACAAGCACCAATTTAAAGATTTATCAAATGTTATTTCTCAGATAAAAAATAGAAATTACAAATTTATAATATATATGGACGACCTTTCGTTTGAAGAATTTGAAATTGAATATAAATTCTTAAAAGCAGTAATTGAGGGTGGTGTAGAAACAAAGCCAGATAATATACTTATTTACGCAACATCAAACAGAAGACACCTAATAAAAGAAAACTGGAAAGATAAAAATGATATGGAGTTTAGTGGTGGCTTACATCGTTCCGATACTATCGAGGAGAAAATGTCACTGGTAAATCGCTTTGGCTGTATGATTAATTACTCAAAGCCAACCCGTGACCAATACTTAAATATAGTTATCAAACTTGCAGAAAAGGAAAAACTAAATATTCCTGAAGAAGAGCTTATTTTTGGAGCAAAGCAATGGGAGATGTACCATGGTGGTATTTCTGGAAGAACAGCACAGCAATATATTAATCACCTTATGGGTGTAAAAGCAGAATAAACATTAGTAAAACAGCAGGCGATTATGCCTGCTGTTTTCAATTTATAAAATTGAAAATACTACACTTTTATTTGTAAAATAATACGGTGTTATACTAAACTCTGATAAAAAGTGAACAGGGATTTGCGAGCATATTTTGTGTCGAGCGAATACTGAACCACAGTATGGATGTTGCCTTCAGAGAATACAGAATTAAGTTTAGTGCAAAATATGCCGTAAAGAAGTCTGCTTTTTATTAGAGATTAGTATTATTTATTGTTATTGCGTAGCTTTATCTAGCGTTTAAAATGTCAAAAAACAAATATAATTTCTGTGAAAAAAGTATAATTATAAACTTTTATTAATAAAAAATTAAAATAATCTTATTGATAAGGCTTGAATATTAATAAGTATTGTAGTAAAATAACATTGATTAATTGTATTATATTAGTTGGGGTGATTTTTTGAAAAGCAAAAAGATTGAAGTTGATGTGCGAAATGTTATCGGAGACAGGGTTGAGCAATTAAGAAAACAAAAGGGTTTAACTCAAAAGGATTTAACTGTAGAACTTTTTAAGAAAGGGGTGACAATTTCTCCATCGGGATTGTCAAAACTTGAAAAGAAAATAAGAAAAGTAACAGATATAGAGGTTGTAGCGTTAGCAGAGGTTTTAGATGTTTCTGTTAATTATCTGTTAGATTCAAATGAATAAATTAACATAAAAAAGAGGCTGAATGTAACAGCCTCTTTTTGTTATATACTATTTATTTACAGCTTAAAGCAATAATTTGCTCTGCACATTTTATACCGTCTACTGCTGCCGACATTATACCACCAGCATAGCCAGCACCCTCACCACAAGGGAATAAGCCGTTTACTCCAATACTTTGCATTGTATCATTACGGATAATTCTTATTGGTGATGAGCTTCTTGTTTCAACTGCTGTTAATATAGCATCACCATTCGCAAAGCCCTTTAGCTTATTATCAAGCTGTTTTATACCTTCTTTCAAAGATTCAGATATATAATTAGGTAAGCATTTATTTAAGTCAGCCATAGTAGTGCCTGCTGTATAGCTTGGTATTACACTTCCAAAGGCTGATGTTTTTTTATTGTTAATAAAGTCATCAACACGCTGTACAGGGGCTTTATAATTACCTTCACCTAAAATAAAGGCTTTTTCCTCTAAGCGTCTTTGAAGCTCTACACCTGCAAGTATATCCTCACTGCCAAAGTCAGAAGGATTTACACCAACAAGTAAAGCACTGTTGGCGTTTACTTCTGCTCGGGCAAATTTACTCATACCATTTGTAACAAGTCTGTTTTCTTCACTTGCAGCAGCTACTACAGTGCCACCTGGGCACATACAAAATGTATATACACCTCTGTTATTGTTCAGATGAACAGCAAGCTTGTAATCAGCAGCACCTAAATTACCTTTTTGTGCAAAACTACCGTATTGTGCCTTGTTAATTTCACTTTGTAAATGCTCAATTCTTGCACCAACCGAAAATGGCTTTTGCTCCATTGGAATATTCAAATTGGTTAGCATTTCAAAGGTATCTCTTGCACTATGACCAAGTGCAAGCACAAGATTATCACAAGGTATTTTTTCTGCACCATTTTTAGTTGCTACTATAATTTCTTTTACTGTATTATCTTTGATTATAATATCTGTAAGCTGTGTTTCAAAAAGCACCTTGCCACCTAGTTTTATAATCTCATTACGAATATTTTTAACAGCTAAAGGTAGCTTATCTGTACCGATATGTGGCTTTGCGTTATATAAAATTTCAGATGGTGCACCATGTTTTACAAACTCTTCAAGAACCTTTTGAGAGCGAGGGTCTTTGGTGCCTGTGTTTAGCTTACCATCAGAAAATGTACCTGCACCACCCTCACCAAACTGTACATTAGAGTTTGTATTAAGTACACCAGTTTGCCAAAAGCTGTTAACATCCTTCTGTCGTTCGTCAACAGACTTACCACGCTCTATAACAATAGGGCAAGCACCAGCCTGAGCAAGCACAAGTCCACAAAATAAGCCAGCAGGTCCAGCACCTACCACAACAGGTGAAGTCTGTAGCTGTTGTACCTTTTTTACAATATACTCATAAGGCTTAACAACTGTAATATTAAGCTTTTTATTTTTCTTTATAATATCAGTTTCTTTTACAAGTTTTTCGTTAATAGTAACATTTACAGATGCAATATAATGAACATTATCCTTTTTTCTTGCATCTACTGAAAGCCTTGCAAATTCATATTTAAGAATTGCATTTTTAGGT
>JAZSEI010000109.1:0-24937 GCA_045531635.1 Acutalibacteraceae bacterium | reverse complement strand
GGTTATGAGCCGGACGCTCTGACCAACTGAGCTAATGGCCCGTTAGTTAAAAATGGTCGGGGTGGCAGGATTTGAACCCGCGGCCCACTGGTCCCAAACCAGTTGCGCTACCAAACTGCGCTACACCCCGATACTGTTTCTGGTATAAATCATATGGCAGGGGCAGTAGGATTCGAACCCACGGCACGTGGTTTTGGAGACCACTGCTCTACCAACTGAGCTATACCCCTATATTTTATTCTGTTCAATCAACGTGTATTATAATAACACATGATCTTTTAAATGTCAAGCTATATTTTACATATTTTTTTAATTTCTTGTAAAGATTAGCTATAAACTACAATCAAGCTGTATATAACCACAAAAGATCATCGCAAAGACGATGTGTATAAAAATTTTTAATACACCACCCATTATGCGAGTGGTGTATTAAATGCCTATAAAATACTCGGTCTAAAATATACCAATAAAGTTTAGCACACGCAAATTATAAAATCCACAGCACAGCTATTAATACAAATAAGCATTTTATGATGACACATAGGATTTCATATGTGTCAGCTTCATCATTATTTTTACAAGAAATGATGTTTTTGATTTATACTTAAAGCAGTGGATTCGTGCAAGAACATTTCTAACAAATCGCATAATTGAGTTACCACTATAGTTTCTGCCAGTTGCACCCATTATACCATCAAAATAAGGATATGTAGTAAATGAATCCAATGGAATATTGCTGTTTGCTAAACGACGATAAAAAGAAATCTCTATATCGTTTGTAGTCTTTTCATCACAGTCGTTATATACGTCTAACAATACATTGATATAGTCCTGCTTATTAACCTTAAAAATATTAGTCAAGCACCAGCCCATATCTGTATAAATAATAAATTCGTTTCTGTATTTTGTTGCTGTTTTGCATATCTTCTTAGAATTTTTCAAGAATATTCTGCCTGTAATCTTATAGAAAAATTCGCACTCTTTTAGAAGCTCACTTTTTTCGATAGCCTCATAAATAAGATATGCATCGCCAAAACTTTTTCCTCTTTTTATAGTTTCTTCTTTGCAAACCTTACCATTTATAAATTCAAAGCGTTTATTGTTAGCCTGTGCCAGCTTTTGAAATTTTTCTACATCAAATGGGTAATCAGAATTTTCTATAAAAACTATATCTGTAAATGGTGTTTCGGTAATATATTTTGTGATAGACTCTTCATACTGAGATAATCTTTCGCTAACATCTGTAATTATATTGCCTGTGTTGTTATATTTACCAGAATCAATTGTTCCTGTAAGAAGTAAGTATAAATTCATAATATACCCCTTTGCGTTAATTTTTTATTAAATAGATATCATTAATTTTCTAATATAAACATAATCATCGTTATAAGGCTTATTTTACATCATTGATATACTATAAGTCAATAATGTGACCAGAAAATTAAATTTAAAACGCTAACGCAATACTAGACAATTGTCATAAAAAATACAGTCTTTTATTAATTTATACTTAAACACCCACTGGTTAAAATTGGCTATAAAATACCAATTATTGACTTAGTCTGCTTATTAACATATAATATTACTAAAGCTTAGTAACCCCTATTAGCACTAAAGGAGGTTTATAACAATGAAAAGCAGGCTATACCAAAAGCAGGTTTTAAACGGACGTACTTCGATGAATAATTTTTTGTCTGATTCTCGCAAAGAGTTTAAAATAGACCTTTTACTCACCATAATTGGCTTTATCTTTTCGGTTACAGTTGCAATTCTCTTTGCTGTTTATGTTTCTCCTTTTACAACATTGTTTTTCGTTCCAATTCTCTCAAAAATATTTGCGACAAGGTTTGTCTATTTATGTACAGAATGGGATTTAATAAAAATGCTGTCAACAAATTTGGGTGACTATTCAAAATGGATGAAGCTACAGCTTAAAAAGAGCTATCACGGCAAAGAGAACGACCTTAGCAATGCAATAAGCATATATAAGCAATATATTAACGATGTTCCTGAAAACCGAGTTGAGATTATTTCTAAGCTAAATAATGAATTAAGCAAGAAAACAGAGCAACAAATAGTTGTTTCGGTTTTATGTGGATTGCTTTTTATATGCGAAAATCCTAAGGACAGGGATATTATTTTTAAAGCTAAATACAAGCATGGTAGTGCTGGAAATATGGTGCTTTCTGAATGGATACTCTATTTAGACGGTAATTCAGACAGCAAGATAAGTTTTGAAGACTTAAAAAAAGACTTTATTTCTTTTTGGGATAAAAATATAACCAAATAGCAAAATCCCCTTAGAGTAGACTCTTGAGCTTAAAAAGGCTACTTTAAGGGGATTATTTTTATGTTTTACACTAAGGCTAAGGGCTGTTTTAAAAATCAAAAGCACTTTCTATTTTCAAGCAAGCCTTAATCTGCTAAAAGCTTTACTACAACAATCTCGGGATTGTTATTAAATCTGAACGGAAAAAGACTTCTGCCTAAGCCTCTGCTAATAATCATAGTTGTGTTATCTTTATTGAATATACCAGAATCGTATTTAGGGAAGAAACCTTGCCCTGGTGCATATAAACCACCTATAAAAGGCAAACAAGCCTGTCCACCGTGGGTATGTCCACTTAAAACCAGATCTGCCCCTGTGGTTGCATAAATATCAAGAAACTCTGGACGATGTGCCAGCAAAATTGTATAGGTGCTATTATCAAACTCTATTTGTGACAGCTGTTCTTTAGTTGCTTTATCAGCAACCTCGTCAATTTGATATTCAGCATTAAAATCTATATCGGTCATTCCACTAAGGCTGATATTGTCGTTATCCTTTTTCAAGCTTATTCGTTCATTATCAAGCACTGTTATACCCATAGATATAAGATTTTCTTTAAAATCAGGGTATATCGACAACCTTGATTCGTGATTGCCTGCGATATAATAGGTAGGTGCAATTTTAACTAACTGCTTAGCTACATTTATACTTATTTCAGCATTTGTAAAACGAGAATCTATAAAATCGCCTGTAATTACAATAATATCGGGTCTACCCTCTTTAACCTTGTTGATAAGCTTTATATTGTTTTCTCCAAATTTGTCATTGTGCAAATCTGTTACCTGTACAATACGATAGCCAGAAAAGCTTTTAGGTATTTTACAGCTTTTAATTTCTATTTCGTTTATTCTTATCGCTTTATTTGCCTTTGCTATCCATACTATAAGTAAAAAAGCAGCTACAATTATTATTGCAAATATAACAAGAAATAAAATTGTATTTTCCATTATAGCCTCCACACAGATTTATGGTTTATTACTTGCTAAACATATTTATTATACACTACTTTACTCACTTTTCAACATAAATCTACATACAGCAAAGCCACCACCCTGTTTTTTATGCAGGGTGGTGGCTTTTAAGGCTTTTTAACGATTATATATTTATTTGATTTAACTATGATTATTCCACGATTTTTGCTGCAAGGAAATATCCGTTTTCGTCGTGGTCACACTTAAATTCAAGTGTATGTGTAATTTTTGAGCCGTCTGTAAAGTTTGCAGTTATATCTGCGTTGTAGGTATATTCACTATCGTTAAACAACGCTTCTGCCATAGCATCTATATCATTACCTGTTACTCCCCCACCATACTTTTGCATATCTGCTTCATACATCTCTTTTGCGTCTTGAATTTTAAATGTAATAAATAATGGTGTACTTGCAGTGGCTTTATCATTGCTAGCTAAAACACAAGAAGAAGCAGACTTTCTTTCGTTGACTGTAAATCTACCAAATTTTTCTTCATCTTCTTTTGTTAATTCGCTATAATCAAGTACAGCTTCATCTCTGTCGTTAACCAGAAATTTTCCTGTGGTTGTTGAATATGTTATATCTTTTATACCTTCGCCTTCACAAACAACATCAAATTCAAATACAGGTATAACTTGATTAATCCTTTCATTACCATCATCGTCTATTGTGTACTCCAGATAACCGTCATTCATTTTAATATCGCCTATTTTCACATAGCTTTCTGTGTTAAGCTCCTGTGCATAAGCAGTAATCATAAATGGATTGCTAACAACTGTATTGCCCTCTTTTTCTCTAAAGGTTCCCACTGCATTTATTCCGATTATTACAGCAAGTGCAGCTGCAACTGCACCTATTGGTTTAAACCATTTTCGGTTTGCTTTTGCCTCTTTAAAATTTATAACCTCATTTGTTGTCTCTGCACCCCTAATACTTTCAAGTCCTTTTTGTAGAACCTCGTCAGGAGTTGAAATTTTACTTACTGCGTCTGTGTAAATATTCTTTTTCATACTGTTATCCCCCTTCATCAAGTATTTTTTTCAGCTTTTTTCGTGCACGCTGCAGCTGAGCACTTATTGTATTTTTGCTTTTGCCAAGTATCTGTGCTATTTCAGGTATTGTGTATTCTTCGTAATAGTAAAGATAAATAACATTTCTGTAGTTTGGCGACAATTCAGAAAGCTCGTCTAGAACCAGTTTAATTTCAGGAGCTTCTAAATTGATGTGATTATCTATTGAATCTGTGCGGTTTTGCCATACTGATTTATTAAAGTTATTGCACTTATTAATTGTAACCCTGATAAGCCAGTTTTTTATATGTAGCTCGTCAAAGAGGGGTGCATTTTTTGTAAGCAACGCTACACAAACCTCTTGGAATATATCCTGTGCATCACTTGGGTTTTTAACATTTTGCAGTGCAATACGATAAACCATATCGGCATGCTGTCTAATAATTTCTTCTGCCTTTTCCTTGGTACCTTGGATTTCTTTCACTTCTCTCCCCCCTTCATATATAATACATTCTAACATATATGATATCGTGCATACTCCAAAATTTTTTTAATTTTTTAGAATACAAGTTAGCCTTTTTGTAACACCTAATTAAATTCATTGCAAACACATATAATTAATGGTACAATTTGCTTGAACAGTGTATCTATATTAACCTAATTATGGTTTTTATGTGATACTTAATTAATGTTTAGTTTTAAATAATCAGGAGGTTAATTTATGAAAAACGAATTTGATAATAACTTTAACAGCGATAATTTATCAGACTGGGATAATCCATATAATAGCTCATCAACAGAAAGCCCAAACGTAAGCAATACTACACCAAATCAATATGGTAATGCTTATGCCAATAATCAAATGCCTAATCAGTATGGTAACACCTATGGTAATAATTCAATGCCTAACCAATATAGCAACACCTATGGCAACAACCCAATGCCTAATCAATATGGTAACGCTTATGGCAATAATCAAATGCCTAATCAGTATGGCAACAATTATGGTTATCCTCCAATGCCTAACCAATATAACTATAACGCAGGTCAGTTGCAAGAGCAAAAGAAGAAAAAGAAAACTGTGCTTATAGTAGTGCTGCTTCTGCTTCTTCCTGTTATTGCAATAATAGGCTTTGTAGTTTTGGCTTTCGGCATTGCTTTTGGTGTACTTGATGAGGTAAAAGATAGCGAAGAATACGCTTTGGCTTATTCTTATTTAGTTAATAGCGAAACCTTTGATAGGCTGGGTGTTGACGAATCAGAAATAAGATTTACAGGCTATGAAAAAACAATTAATGGTACCTCACATGGTAACAACAAAGTGGAGCTTAGCTTTGATGTAGACGGATATTATCTTTCAGTAGTTTGCCACCAAGATGATTATGATGAATGGTTTATCTGCGATGAGTGTACCCAATTTGACTAACAATTTTTAAAACAGATTACCTAGAAAGAAACAACAACAAGGGGCTGTATATCACTAACCAAGCATTAGTGGTACAGCCCCAAAATGCATTTAAATGCATTTTACCTACTGTAAAATGCAACTTACCAGTATTTAGTTGAATTACATCTGACAATATGATAAATTAAAATCACAGAAAGGGTGAACAAAAAATGAAGCTTAACATTTTAAAGTGTTTTGAAGCTAGCGAACCAGAGATAACTCTTAAATATTCTGAAGAAACACCTCAGATAGAAAATCTAATAGACACCCTCAGAATTTTTTGTAGATCTATTCATGCAGAAAAGGACGGTAGCAGTCATAATATAACGCTTGATGAAGTTTTTTATATCGAAAGCGTAGACGAAAAAAGCTACATATACACTAAAGCTGATGTATATGAATGTAAGTACAAGCTTTATACGCTTGAAGAAATGCTAGAGGATACATCGTTTATAAGGGTAAGCAAAAGCTGTATTCTTAATATAGCAAAGCTTAAAAGTGTACGCCCTTTTATTAACGGAAAATTTGAGGCTACAATGCAAAACGGTGAAAAAATCATTATAAACCGTCACTATGTATCAGCATTTAAGAAAAAGTTTGGTGTTTAAGGAGGGATTAATTATGCTTAAAAATATAAAGAAGTTTTTTATTCTTGATTGTATTGTGTTTACCATTCTTTCATTTGTTTTGAATATGTTTTTTATTATTACAGGTAATATGCACGAAATGAACACAACCGGTTACGTTACAACCACTATGCAATATCTTTCAACCACCACAACAATATGCATACTGTTTTTTCTTTTTCAAAAAATCATTTCTAAAGACGAAATGTACAGCCATATTACATCACTGCTCATTGTAATAGCAACCGTTTTTGGCTTGGGTGGTGGTATATATAAATGGTTCCCTATTATATCGTGGTGGTCGCTTGGTGCTTTAGCAGTTATATTTATAGTTTACTTTTCAGTGTATTTTTTACTATTCGCAAAAAATATAGACGCAACTAATCAGATAAATAAAAAGCTTGAAGAAATGCAGGAGGACGAAAATGAATAAAATTGTAGAGGTTAAATCACTTGTAAAATCATACAAAGATGTAAAGGCTGTTAAGGGTATTGATTTTTATGTAGAAGAAGGCAAGCTGTTTGCTTTTCTTGGCCCTAATGGTGCAGGTAAAAGTACAACAATAGATACCATATGCACCTACCTTAAGCCAGACAGTGGAGAAATCATCGTAGACGGCTGTAAGGTTGGCAAAAACGATGACGAAATACGCAGAAAAATAGGTATTGTATTCCAAGACAGCGTGCTTGACCCTATTTTAACAGTAAGAGAAAATATAACCCTGCGTGGTAGCTTTTATGGATTAAAAGGTAAAAAGCTTGCAAAGGCAGTTGAGGACGCTTGCAAGGTTGTAAACATAACAGAATTTATGGATAGACCATACGGAAAGCTTTCGGGTGGTCAACGCAGACGAGCAGACATTGCCAGAGCACTTGTAAACACACCTAAAATTCTATTTTTAGACGAACCAACAACCGGTCTTGACCCACAGACAAGACAAAATGTGTGGGAAACAATTGCACAGCTACAAAAAGAAAACAATATGACTGTTTTTCTTACAACTCATTATATGGAGGAAGCTGCCGAGGCTGACTATGTAATAGTTATAGACAACGGTACAATTGCTGCTAAGGGTACACCAGCACAGCTTAAAGAAAAATACGCTAAAAACACATTGCGTATAGTACCTCACAACAGCAAAAAGCTTACAGATTACTTTAATGCAAATAAAATTGAATTTACAACTACAGCAGATGTCTTTATAGTTACAATAGCAAACACAAAAGACGCACTTAAAATTGTTGACAACGTGCGTGATAATATAGAAAGCTTAGAAATTGTTAAGGGAACAATGGACGATGCCTTTATAGGAATTACAGGAAAGGAAATAAGAGCATGAGTGGTTTAATTTCAAGAAATTTAAAGATATTTTTCAGAGATAAGGGGGCAGTTATATTTTCGCTTTTGGGTGTGCTTATAGTTGCTGGTCTTAATATACTTTTCTTAGGTGACGCTTACACTGATTCATTGTCTGACTTTGAAGGGGCTAAAAATATAGTAAGCAGTTGGGTTATGGCTGGCTTGCTTGCGATAACATCAGTTACAACTACAATGGGTGCTTTTGGTACTATGGTACAGGATAAGGAACGAAAAATCTTCAAAGATTTCTACTGTGCCCCTATTTCAAGAAGTAGCATTACATTAAGCTACATTATCAGCTCTGCTATTGTTGGTCTTATTATGACAGGTATTGTGCTTGTAATTGCAGTTGTTTATCTTACAATGAACGAAGCAATCACCTTAACTGCTACAATGATTATTCAGCTTATTGTGGTTGGTATTTTAACATCTCTTTCAAACACAGCAATGGTTTTATTCCTTGTATCACTTGTAAACAGCTCAAAGGCTAACGGTGCATTAAGTGGTGTTATCTCTGCTTTAATCGGCTTTATTACTGGTATTTACCTACCTATTGGTAATCTTCCAGAGGGTGTACAGTATGTAGTAAAGTGCTTCCCTACTTCTCATAGTGCTGTACTTTTCAGACAGATACTTATGGGCGATATGGAAGACAGCGTTGCAAAATTTCCACCACAGGCTAGAGCCGAGGCTTTAGAGGGTGTAAAAGAGGCTATGGGTGTAATCTTTAAGTTTGGCGAAACAGAGTGCACACCATTTGCAAGTGTTATGGTTATTGTTGGTACACTGGTTGTATTCTCTGCATTTTCTGTTATTGTACTAAGTAAAAAGAAGAATGGTTAATGGTTGATATTTAATACTAAACTCTATTAAAAAGTAGATTTCTTTACGGCATATTTTCACCAAGCGTCCTTTAAAGGCGTCAGCCTTGCTGTGGGGCAGTATTTGTTTGGCACAAAATCTGCTCGTAACTCCTTGTCAACTTTTCATCAGATTTTAGTATAAACACCATTTAAATTTAAAATACAAAAATTTTTTCAGCAAAACACTAAGACCGTCGTTTTTCAGCGACGGTCTTGGTGCTATATATCTATTAATTTTACGAAGTTTGTTCAGTATTAAGCGATTGATAATTGCTTTTCACATTCAAAATTCTTTTTCTCGTTGTGCTTATTTACAAAGAATAGTGTAAAGTCAACTAAAACCACAACTAAATTCAAGCAATATAAAGCAAGCACAAAGTTTATCTGTCCACTGCAAATTTTACCAAGTATACCAGAGATATAGCCTATGATAATCGCCACCATAAACACACAGCTTTTGCCCTGTGTTGACTTTGAGGTTATACTCTTATAAACCGATATAGGCCATGATAAACCAAAGCAAGCTAACATAATAAATTCAAAAATTTGTACCATTGTAAATTCTTCCTCTCTCGTTTTCTATGGTTATATTATATACTTGACAAAGCTAAAAGTTAAATATATAATTTTTATTAAATCAATAAGTTTTACTTATGAATTGAGGTGAGTTTATGGATATTCAAAAGCTTAAATATTTTTACGAGGTAGCACAGCTACAGCACGTAACAAAGGCAGCAGAAAAGCTGTGTATAGCACAGCCTGCTTTAACACAGGCTATTAAATCGCTTGAGAGCGAGCTTGGCGTTTCTCTATTTATAAAAAAGGGTAGAAATATACAGCTAACCGAATTTGGCGAACACCTGATGAAAAAAGTAGAGATTATATTACCCGAATTTGACAGTATTGCAGATGAGATACAGCAGATGAAAAGCACAGTAAACCACACTATAAAGCTTAATATTCTTGCTGCTTCAAACTTTGTAATAAACACAATTATCGGCTTCAGAAAGCACCACCCCGATGTTGTATTTGACTTTGAGCAAAACGAGCTTAAACGAGGCTGTGACATTGTTATTACTACCAACGGACTTAAAGAAAGTCTGTCAAAAAACCCAAAAAGACATTGCATTAAAGAAGAAAATATATACCTAGCTGTTCCAAAGAATTCTGAATATGCACAATATGACTCAATTGATTTAACCCTTGTAAAGGACGAGGAATTTGTAATGCTTTCTAGCTCCAGATTATTTGGTGTGGTTTGTAACAGATTTTGCTCAGAGGCTGGCTTTGTACCCAAGGTACTTTTTGAATCTGACTCTCCTATTGCTGTACAAAATATAGTCAGTACCGGTACAGGTATAGCGTTCTGGCCAGAATATTCTTGGGGTACAGTAAAAAACAAGAATGTTGTTATGCTACCTATAACAAACCCAGTATGTAAACGAGAAATTATAATAGAGCTTTACGAACGATTGCCAAAATCAGAATATGCCGAAGATTTTTACGAATACCTTTTACGCAAATGCAAATCGACTACATAATATTTATAACAAAAGGCAAAGGTCTGTACATTTTACAACCTTTGCCTTTTTCGTATTAAGATTTATATACCTATCATAATCCTTTATTATTATGAATATATTTACTGTGTAAAGAAACACTGTCAAATTGCAAGGACAGGTACTTGAAAAGGAGAGATAATAATGGATTACAGCTTGTTGAAAAAGACTGTTTCTGTTAAAGAGATAGTCTTTGACGGATGTTCTGAGCAACCGATTGACCTTGACCTTACATTGCCGGATTATTGCCCTGACATATTGCGAATATTAAAATGCAGGGTTAGTCCTAAAATTCTTACAAAGAGCATTTCGGGCGACAGACTTGAGATAGAGGGTAATGCAGAAGTAAAAATATTATATATAGACTCTATTAAAAAATCTGTACGCTGTAGCGACCACAATGTGCCGTTTTCTACATCATTTAATATGAAGCAAAGTCCACAAAACGCCGTTGTAACTGCTAAGGTAAAAACAGAATATATAAACTGTCGTGCTCTTAGTCCACGCAGACTTGATATTCACGGTGCTTTTTCGGTATGTGCTAAGGTTATTTGCAAATCAGAAAAAGACTTCCCTATAGGCATTGATGACGAAAGTGTACAGGTAAAGGGTAAAAAAAGCAAATTAGCTGTACTTGAAGGTATGGCTCAGCAACAGTTTATTATTTCAGACACTGTTACACTGGGCAGTGATACATCTGCCATAGAAGCCATATTAAAAAGTGATGCAACCATAATAAAAGGTGAATGTAAAGCCATAAGCAATAAGGTAATGGTAAAGGGCGATGTAAATATAAGGGTTTTATACCTTGCTGACCTTAACACAGGCGAAACAAAAATTTTTGACTACACCCTACCATTCAGCGAAATTTTAGACGCAGACGGTGTAGACGAAAATTCCTTATGCGTAACAAATATAGAGCTTGTTAACCACAGCGTTAATGTAAAATCAGATTATTCAGAATCAAACAAGGCAGTCAGCTTTGAGATTAAGCTATCTGCTACAGCTCTTGGCTATAGCACACAGGAGCTTGAGCCAATTACAGACGCTTATTCAACTGACTACGACCTTAACCTTGTGTACAGCCAAGCACAGCTAAGCCATATAGAAAAAATCTACAGCGAGGGCTGTATTACAAAGGCAACTGTTGAGGCTGGCTGTGATAATATACTTTCTATTATAGATTTGTGGTGCGAAAGCTGTAGCACTACCACCTTTGCCGAAGACGGTAATTTGCTGATAAAGGGCAAGCTTAATATGTCTATACTTGCAAAGAATAACGACAATATGCCATTTTATTCTGAAAGGGTAATAGAATTTACATACCCTGTTTCTCAGCTTGAGCCTGATATGAGTGTAGATGTAGAAGCCACTGTGCAATCAATAAGCTACCGAATTAACGGCAGTAATTCTATAGATTTCAGAATAGAAACTAAGCTTGATATTACTGTGCTTAAAAATAGTGTAGTACGATATGTAACCTCTGCCGAGGCTGATATGGAGCACAAACGCAACAAAGACGACAAAACAGCACTTACTCTTTATTATGCCACAAAGGGAGAAAGTGTGTGGGGTATAGCCAAAGAATACGCTGTATGCTGTAACGCTGTAATGAAGGAGAACGATTTATCTGACGATGAGCTTGCTTCTTCTATTATGCTTTTTATACCAAATGTGTAAGGGAGGATAAAAATGGAGGAGAGAAATATTTATCAGGATATTGCCCAAAGAACTAACGGCGATATTTACATTGGTGTAGTTGGTCCTGTTAGAACAGGTAAATCTACCTTTATAAAAAGGTTTATGGACACACTTGTTATACCAAACATAGAGAATACCAGCAGAAAAGAACGAGCTGTTGACGAGCTTCCACAATCATCTGCTGGCAGAACAATTATGACAACCGAGCCTAAATTCATACCAGAGGACGCAGTAGAAATCACTGTAGGTGGTAATGCAAGCCTTAGAGTACGAGCAATAGACTGCGTTGGATATATTGTACCAAGTGCAATAGGCTATATAGAGGATGACCAGCCACGAATGGTAAAAACACCATGGTACGAAGATCAGATACCTTTTAATATGGCTGCTGAAATAGGCACAAAAAAGGTTATAACCGACCATTCTACAATTGGCTTGGTGGTTACAACCGATGGCAGTATAAGTGATATTCCCCGTGAGGAATATGCAGAAGCAGAAGAAAGAGTAATAGCAGAGCTTAAAGAAATTAACAAGCCATTTATCGTATTGCTTAACAGTATGTACCCACAATCAAGCGAAACCACACAGCTTGCACACGAAATTGGCACAAAGCACAATGTACCTGTAGTAGCTGTAAACTGTGTTGAGCTTGATGAGATAGAAATTAAAAGAATACTAGCACAAATCCTGTTTGAATTCCCTGTTAAAGAGATAAAAATAGATATGCCTCGTTGGATTACATCACTCGAAAAGGAGCATTGGCTTAAAGGCTCGGTTTATTCTGTTATTTCTTCATCTGCAAGCAAGATAAAAAAGATACGAGAAATACAGAATATTATAGACTCAACCAAAAGCTGTGAACATATACAAAATGCTGAAATCGCTTCAATAGATTTAGGCAAGGGTACAGCAAGGCTTGCTGTAAGCCTTAACAACAGCTTATTCTACAAGGTACTTGGCGAAAAAACAGGCCTTACCATTGCAGACGAGGGCGATATGCTTAACTGCGTAATGGAGCTTGCTAAAATGAAAGCAGACTTTGACAAAATAAGAGAAGCCTACGAAGCAGTAAACGAAAAGGGCTATGGAATAGTGATGCCTTCAATGGAGGAATTGTCACTCGAAGAGCCTGAAATAATCAAACAGGGTGGCAAATACGGCATAAGATTAAGAGCCTCTGCCCCATCTATACATCTTATGAAAACAAACATAACCACCGAGGTTACTCCTATAGTTGGTTCAGAGCAACAATCAGAGGAGCTTGTAACATACCTGCTTAAAGAGTTTGAGGAAAATCCTATTAAAATATGGGAGTCAAATATATTTGGTAAGTCATTGCACGAGCTTGTTAATGAGGGCTTACACAACAAGCTTAACCGTATGCCGATAGACGCAAGAAATAAAATGAAAGAAACTATAGAACGAATTATAAACGAGGGCTGCAATGGCTTGATTTGCATTATTTTGTAACACAAATTGGAATTTGTCGGGATACGCACAAACCAAAACGAAAAAGTTTTGATTAAACTTTTTCAAAAGTTTATGGGGTCGAGGGGTAACACCACTCGTGGGATTTTAAAGGGCAACGCCCTTTAACTCATAGTTTTTCCTAAAAATGCCTTGAAAAGGCATTTTTAATAATCACGAGAAGTTAAGGACTCCGTCTTATGTAACCAATTTACGCAGTAAATTGATTGCGTAAACCTGGAAGGGGTTTCACCCCTTGGCCCCAAAAGCCTTTAAAAAGGCTTTACCCAAACTTTAAGTTTTGGTTTGTGCGAGTTTCAAAGTCACCGATAAACTACAATTTACCTTACAGCAAAATGGACACAGGTTTAAGCCTCATAAAATTCATATTTTAAAACCATACAGCATATAAATTTTCTAGCTGTAATAAATAGGGAGGAAAGAAAATGGTAGAATTTTATCCTGAGGGAATACTCATTAATAAAGCAGAGAATATTAAGGCTTTTAAGTCGCTTAATACTCTTAATGAGGCTTATTTAGAGGGAAGAATCTTAGAGGCTCGTGCAATTATTTGTGATGCAGACCATAATCTTATTGTTGATATGGGGTGTATAAAGGGAATAATTCCACGAGAAGAGGGTGCTTTGGGCATAAAAGAAGGCAAGGTAAGAGATATTGCTGTTATCTCACGAGTAAACCGACCAGTGTCGTTTATAATTACTGATTTTATACGCACAGCAGGAGGTAGCACAATGGCTGTGCTTTCACGAAGTAAAGCACAGGAAATATGTATGGAAAAATACATAAGTCGCCTTACAAGTGGAGATGTAATAAACGCACGAGTAACTCACCTTGAGTCTTTTGGTGCGTTTGCAGATATTGGATGTGGAGTTATTTCGATGATTCCTATAGATACTATCTCGGTTTCTCGTATAGAACATCCACGAGAACGCTTTACCATTGGTATGGATATTAAAGCAGTAGTGCGAAGTATAGAAAACGGTAGGGTAAATCTTACACATAAAGAGCTTCTTGGTACTTGGGAGGAAAATGCAAGTGCGTTCAAAGCAGGAGAAACAGTTGCAGGTGTTGTGCGTTCGGTTGAGGAATATGGTGCTTTTGTAGAGCTTACCCCAAATCTTGCTGGTCTTGCAGAAATAAAAGACGGCATAACCTCGGGTAGTCAAGCAAGCGTTTACATAAAAAATATCATACCTGAGCGTATGAAGATTAAGCTTATAATTATTGATACCTTCGAGCAAAAATATAAGCCAGACACTCCTAAATACTTCTTTACAGAAAACCATATGGATAGCTTTTTGTACTCTCCAATTAACTGTGAAAAAACTGTAGAAACTATCTTTTGCTGTACATAAAATGGTACAGTTGTTCTAAAGGCTGTTGACTTATTCTGTTTGCAAATATATACTTGGGTTATGGGAATTAATCCAAATATATTTGCAAATGGAGAAAGTATAATGGATATATTTATGATTCTAAGTGTAGTTGCGTTAGTTGCGTTAACTGCAATAAATTTGATTTTACTTTTAAAAATAAAAAATAATCCAACAGATGATACACAGCAGTACAATCAGCTAAAGGAATATATTTCTGAACAGAACAGAAATAACCGTATAGAAATTAATACAACTCTTAACAATTCAATAAAAAATATGGCAGAGGTGCTTACCGAAAGTCAAAAGCTTTCGAACGACGCTCAAAATCAAAAGCTTGCGTTACTTGAACAGAGAATGGAAAAGCTTAGCGATACAAACGAAACACGACTTGAAAAGATAAGAGAAACAGTAGAAAAGCGTTTGGAGTATCTTCAAAATGATAACAACCAAAAGCTAGACCAAATGCGTGTGATAGTAGATGAAAAGCTACAGAAAACAATTGATGAAAAAATGACACAATCATTTGCACTTGTTAACGAGCGACTAGAACAGGTGTACAAGGGCTTAGGCGAAATGCAAAGCCTTGCAGTGGGTGTTGGTGACCTTAAAAAGGTATTGTCAAATGTTAAAACAAGAGGAATTTTAGGCGAAATTCAGCTTGGTGCAATATTAAAAGAGATTCTTTCGCCCGAGCAATACGAAGAAAATATTGTTACAAAAAAGAGTAGCAAAAACCCTGTAGAATTTGCAGTTAAGCTACCAAACGATAATAATTCTTCTGTATATTTGCCAATAGATTCAAAATTCCCTGCTGATACCTACCAAGCACTATTGAATGCACAGGATAATGGCAACAAAGAAGAAATTGCTGTAGCAGTTAAAACGCTTATCACCAGAATTAAAAGCGAAGCAAAGGATATTCATGAAAAATATATAGAACCACCACATACTACAGAATTTGCAATAATGTTTTTGCCTTGCGAGGGTTTATATGCCGAGGCTGTAAACCGTGGCTTGGTTGAAATTCTACAAAGAGAATACAAGGTAAATATAGCAGGCCCAAGCACAATGGCAGCACTTCTTAATAGCTTGCAAATGGGCTTTAAAACATTAGCAGTACAAAAACGCAGTGCTGAGGTGTGGAATGTGCTAAGCTCGGTTAAAAATGAATTTGATAAATTTGAAGATGTGCTTAACATGACACAGCAACGCTTAAATCAAGCTAACAGCGAGCTGGACAAGCTTGTAGGTGTACGCACACGTCAGATAAAACGCAAGCTTTCAAATGTTTCAGCTCTAGATACAGAGGTTAGCGATAATTTGCTTGGCTAATAATAATTTAAAATTTCTGCTTTAGTGAATGTGATTATAATATATTGAACATTCAGTTAAATTGTATTATAATATATACATAAAAAATCACTATGGGGGGAGATTGTATTGTTTAAAATCACAAGGTTATTTCTTTCGATTATGTTGCTTGTTTTGCCTATAGTAGGGTGTAGTGTTGAGGATGAGCAAGATAAAAGCGTAAAAAACGAGGATAAAAATAGCTCTTATAGCGAAAAATCCGATAATAGTGAAAAAAGCACCGATAGCAAAAGCAATAAGGATAGTGAAAAGGAAAGCAAAAAGCAAGTTAAGCATTGGGTTACTACTATTCCCAAAATAGAGCCAGAGGGTTCAGACGGACTAGCATATATTTTTGATGAAGCCTTTACTGTGCCAATAGACCTTTCAAAGGTTGAGGGTGAGGGGCAGTATTTTGATGAAATAAGAGCTTCGGCAACAGCAGAAGATTTTATGATAGATGAATATCCGTACTCAATTTCTTCAGATGATGACACCTATATGCCGTTAGTTACCTTTGTAAAGCTTTCTGACAAAGAAGAAGTAAGTCTTACAGAGTGCTATAAAAATAATTGGTGGTATATGGATTTGTCTAAATATTACGAGATGTTTGGAATAGAATCACTGAGTGGTATATTTGAACCACAAATAGGAAACGAGCTTGTTTTTGACCATTTTTCAAATACTTCTCCTGCATTAAATGCACTTATGCATAAAATAGGTAGCCCAACCAATGTTAGTATAAGCAAAGGAAATCCTGAGGTAGATAATACTGTAAATTACGAGCTTATTTGGGAAAATACTGACTATGTGCTTGAAATTGCAATAACAGAAACGTATGTACCTAAGGAAGATTTTTTAGCCTTTTTTATATATTCTATAAGATATTACACACCAGAAGTGTGGGAATATAAGAATGGTTAAATAATAGTGATAATTATAGCAAATATATTATTGGTTAGCTTTGTATTAGTTAGCGATAGTAATGTTACTTATATAGCTGTGATAAAATAATAATGTGTTGTACTGGTCAGCCACTCAAAAGAGTGGCTGATTTTTGGCTATATACGACAAAATCAAAGCTCCTGTTTTCTATCTCTTATTAAATTTCTTTGCTGGTTAAGCAATTTCCAGTCAGCTCTTATAGCAACATCTCTCATACCAAATAGCTTAAATGGTGCAATTGGCATAGTGTATGGTACACCTAAAACAGATTTGCCACACATATTTACAGCTACTACACAGAACAGTAGGACAATACCCCATATGCCAAAAAAGCCACCAGCGAAAATAAAGACAACTCTAAGCACACACATCTGAGGGTAAAGTGTGGGTATTACATACGACGCAATTGCAGTCAGTGCAACAATCAAAAGTGTAGGTGCACCTATTAAGCCTGCACTTACAGCTGTGTCACCAATTACCAAAGCACCTACAATGCTTACAGCGTGACCAAGGGTTTTGGGCAAACGCAAGCCAGCTTCACGCATAATTTCGTACATAAATAATACAAGCAAAATTTCGGTTATAAGTCCAAATGGTGTACTGCCTATGGAGGTTGCAACCTTGTTTAATATTTGCTCGGGGAAAAGCTCTGGGTTAAATAACGCAAATGCTGTATATAGTCCAGGTAGTAACGAGGCGATAAAAAAACAGATGTATTTAAGCATTCGTATAAATGTTGCGTAATATGGCTTGTATGAGTAATCTCCCATAGTTTGAAAATTCTCTACAAATAAATATGGTATTATTAGGGCAGAGGGAGTACCGTCAATAAGTACAGCTATTCTGCCCTCGTTAATTTTACCACTTACTGTGTCGGGGCGTTCTGTTACACCAATACCACTAAATATAGAATGGTCGTTTTTATCCTCTAAATAGCTTACAAGATAACCACTTGCAAGCACTGTGTCAAGGTCTGTTTCTTTTAGCTTTGTTCTCAGCTTTTCTAATATAGAGTCACTTACTGCATTTGTAAGGTAACAAAGACAAATATCGGTTTTACTTACTCCACCTAATGTCATAGTTTCAAATTTTAAGTCAGGATTTTTAATTCGTCTGCGTATTAATGTCATATTAATTCTAAGTGGTTCTACAAGACCTTCACGACTACCACGCTCTGAAGCTTCGCTTTCAGGTTCAGATACACTTCTAAAGCTAAAGCCCTGTGCACCTATTGATAAAGCAGTGCTACAGCCGTCTATAAATAATATGGCAAAGCCGTTCATCATAAATTGCATTATTTTTTCAAAAACATAAACTCTCGAAATTTCTGACGAAGCCAGCACAGATTTTTCAATATATAAAAAAAGCTCCATTTTTTCAATGGGTGGGTAATTTTGAGTTAATAATGGGTTAAGCACAGTAAGCGAAAGTGTGTCTTTATTACACATACCCTCCATTGTAATTATGCCACACCTTACATTGTTTACAGTAAGATATCTTACCGTAAAGTCAGCAGATCCGTTAAATTTGTCCTTTAAATAATTTATGTTTTTATCAAGGCTATCGCCAATATGGGTATATTGCGTTGTAGCTACAGGATTTTTTTTAACAGGGTAAAAGTAGCTTTTTAAATACTCTGTAATACTGTTCATAATATCAGTCCTTTATAAATTTGTATTAATAGCTTTACCAGTATTTTAATTAATAATGTATATTTGTATAGCTAAGGAACAAAATAGTAAAAGAAATCGAGGTGGTAGCTTTGACTATTTCTGTAATAAGAACAATAGTGCTTTATGTAGTTGTTTTAATAATGATGCGAATAATGGGCAAAAGACAGATAAGCGACTTGCAAACCAGCGAGCTTGTTGTAACCTTGCTTATTTCAAATATTGCAGTTATTCCAATGCAAGATACATCTTTGCCGTTGTTAAGTGGTATTGTTCCTATTTTGCTTTTAGTAGCCTGTGAGGTTATATTAAGCTGGGTAATGCTTAAAAACGGCTCGTTCAGAAGCTTAATTTGTGGTAAGCCACAAATAATAATTAATAATGGTACACTTGACCAAAATAAAATGAAGGTATTGCGTATAAGCACAGAAGACCTTATGGAGCAATTAAGACAAGCTGGTGTGTTTACACTTGCTGATGTAAAATATGCAATTTTAGAAACAAATGGAAAATTAAGTGTACTTAAAAAACCAGAGAAAGAAAATGTTACAGCTGAGCAAATGAAAATTACAGATTATAGTGACGAATTTGAGGTTGTTATTATAAGTGATGGTGAAATTGCCGAGGGGTCAATGTCGATTTTTGGTATAACTCAAAGCTGGGTTAATAAAATTCTTAAAAAGAATAAGCTTGACATAAAGGACGTTTTTATTATGACTGTAAATTCTGAGCGTAGCTATAATATAATCAAAAAGGAACGATAAAATGAAAAGAATAGTAACTGCTATAGCGATTTTTATGCTACTTATATCGCTGTCGATTTTCGAAACTGTATATATAACTAAAATATCAAATCAAGTTATAATCAAGCTGGATACAGCAGTAGAAAAGTATAACAACGGAGAAATTGAGAAGGCAGAGAAAAACATAAAATCAGCAGACAAAATCTGGGAAGAAAACACAAAGTACCTGAATGCATTTTTAATACACGATAATACCGACGAGGTAGCCGAGCGTATAGCTACAGCAGAGGTTACTCTTAAATATCAAAAAGAGCGTTTCCCTATAGAATGTGCAAGTGCAAAGGATTCTTTAAAAATTATAATCTATTCAATGCTACCTCAATTTGATAATATTCTTTAAATGGATAAAAGGAAGTGTTAAGAATGAAACCGTTTGTGCGTGTTTCTGTTTTTCAGCTTTTTGTAATGCTGTATATAAGCAGAATGGTTATAAATGTTACCTACAGTAGCTATAATGCAGATACAGCCTCGCTTCGCTTTGGTATGATTTCTTCATTTGGTGCACTTATAGGAACACTTCTTATGGCTGTGCCTTTATTATTTATGTTTAAAACAAACAGTGGTCGAACAGTAACTGATAATAGCTATCTTCTGTTTAAAAAATGGGGTGCAGTTGTTGCTGTTTTATATGGCTTGTACTTTTTGTGGGTGCTTATAAATACATTATCTCAATTTAATATTATGGTTACAAATGTTGTTAATCCTACTGCTTCGTCATTTATTTTATCGCTTGCAGTTGTAGTTGCGTCAATGTATGGAGCCTACAAGGGGATAGAGGCACTTGGCAGAGCATCTACAATTATATTTTTCTTTGTAGTAGTAGCGTTAATAATACTTATATGTGCATTACTACCAACAGCAGATTTATTGAATTTAGAACCAATTACAGCAAAGCATACATCAAATGTTTTAGAAATTACACTTAATATGCTGTCAAAAAATGCGTGTATTCCAGCACTGGCAATACTTTTGCCATTTGCAACAGGTAATATGAAAAAAGGTGTAATATGGTGGAGTATAGCAGTTTATCTATCTACAGCATTGCTTATATTTATAATAATAAGCGTTTTGGGTGACTATCTTGAAACACAGATTTTTCCCGTTTATTCAATAACAGCACTTGCTTCCCTTGGTGTAACCAAAAGACTTGACGGAATATTCTTAGGAGTTTGGACAGCAGGCTTGTTTGTAAAAACCTCACTTTTTATGTATTTGCTATCTGCCTGTGTAAAAAGAATATTCGGCGACAAAATCTCAAAATGGTCTATATTAATTTGTGGTGTGCTTGTGCTAGGTGCATCTGTTGGTATATCGTCTACAGATGGATTATTCAATATTTTGTTCAGCAACAATTTAATGCTTATTCTTACATTGCTTACAGGTGTGGCTGTTCCGTTGATTCTTGCAATAATTAACAAATTAAAAATTAAGGGTGGTTAAGTTGAAAAAGCTTTTAGCAGTAATTTGTATAATTATTTTTATGTGCATGCCACAGGGCTGTACAAGCAAACAGCTTAACGAAAGAATGGTTATACAGGGTATGGGTGTTGATTATGACAATCAGAACTATATAGTAACTGTTATGTATATGAACACAGACGCAAGCAATAAAGACACACCAAACAAGCTGTTAACAGGTAAAGGCAGAACTATAACCGAGGCAGTAACAAATATTGTTAGCAAAAACGGACTAGAGCCACTTTACAGCCACAATTTATTTGTAATATTAGGAGATAGCCTATGCAAGCAAGGGGTTAAAGAGGCACTTGAATTTTTTGCTGGTTACTATCAATGCAGTCCGTCTGTAAATGTAATTGCTGGTGAAGAAAATGCATATAAGCTTATGAGCGTTAAGGATATTACCCCACAGCTGATAGAGGATTTAGCAGAAAGTAAAAACACCACAGGCAGAGCACTTACTATGCCTATGTATAAATTTATATCAGATATGCTAAACGAAACCTCAAGTGCGTGCACAGGCTTGCTTGCTGTTGACGGTGATAAGCTAAAATATAGTGGTGTGGCTGTTTTTAACGACGATACTATCAGCTACAAGCTTGATGGTACACAAACAATGGGTATTATGCTGTTAAGAGGTGAATCAGATATTTCGGCAGAGGTAATACCACTTGGTGGAGAAAACAAAAGCTTTGCTCTTAAATATGATGATAATTATATAGATGTGTCTGTAAAGAACAATAAATTGTATTGCGATGTAACTATAAAGGGTGAAGCTACAATATATGAATACACGAGGGCAGACGAAAAGGCAGAAGAAAAAATAGAAGAACGAATAACTGCTATAACCCAAAAAGCTCTAGCTGAATGTAAAGACAAGGGTAGCGATATTTTCTATATGGGTAAAATCCTACGCCAAGCTGATTATGAAGAATATTCAAAGATACAAAATTGGTCACAAATGGTAAAAAATGGTGTGTATACAGTTAATAGTGATATAAGAGTTAAGTAGGTATGTTTTAAAAAGGAAATCCACTATGAAGAAAAAAAAAGCTATAAAAAATCTCTTTTTCGGTGCAATTATCGGTTTTTTTAATGGTTTATTAGGTGCTGGTGGTGGAATGATAGCTGTGCCTGTGCTAAAAAAGCAAATGCAACTAAAAGAAGCACACGCAACATCAATTTCTATTATTCTTCCAATGAGTATTGCAAGTGCTGTAAGCTATATACTTAATAAAAGTGTAAAAATAAGTGACGCTATACCATATTTATGGAGTGGTTTTTTGGGTGCTGTTTTAGGAATTTATCTGCTAAAAAAAGTAAAGCCTGCCTTTATAAAAAAGCTGTTTGCTCTTTTAATGCTATGGGCAGGTTTTAGAATGGTAACAGCATGAGCTGGGTGTGGATAGCCCTAGCCTCATTTTTTGCAGGCTTGTTTGGCTCTATGGGTATGGGTGGTGGAGGAATACTTGTAATATTCCTTGCACTTTTTACACAGCTTCCACAAGCAACTATTCAAGGGATAAACCTGTTGTTTTTTATTCCTATTGCAATATTTTCTGTAATCTGCTACCAAAAGCATAAGCTAATAAAATGGAGGATTGTTGTTCCATTTGCTATACCAGGTGTGTGTGCAAGCATTTTAGGTGCGTATATATCAGCTAATATTAACGATATATGGCTAAAAAGAGCCTTTGGTGTACTGTTGCTTATTATGGGGATAAAGGAATTGTTCTCTAAAAAGTAAATATTTGTAAATTTAATAAATTGACATATTATCGCTTGTGTTGTATCATATATCAGCACAAGCGATAATATATTTGTAACAGTATGTTCGGAGGGAGATTTAGTGGATTATATTTCTGTAGTTGGTATTGCAATAGGTTTAGCTATGGACGCCTTTGCAGTTTCGGTATCAAATGGTGCTACAACTAAAAATTTAAAGGTGTCCTATGCATTAAAGCTTGCAGGATTTTTTGGTGGCTTTCAGCTACTAATGCCGATGATAGGTTGGCTTGTAGGTAAGGCAGGCGAAAGCTTTATTTGTAAGGTAGACCATTGGGTTGCATTTGTTTTGCTTGCATTTATTGGTGGCAAAATGATAGTAGATTACATAAAAGAACTTAAAGAAGAGGTTACAACCGAGAAAAAAGAAGAGTTAAGCAACAAAACCATTTTAATGCTTGCTATAGCTACAAGTATAGACGCACTTGCAACAGGTATTATATTGCCATCTGCAGTAGGTGCAGGTTCATTTTTATTAATGCTTACAGCTGTTGGTATAATAGGTGCTATAACATTAGGTATTTGCCTATGTGGTGTTTACTTAGGCAAGGCTTTTGGTGTGCTGTTGTCAAAGCACTCAATGCTGTTAGGTGGAGTAATCTTAGTTTTAATAGGTACTAAAATTTTACTTGAGCATTTACTAGTATTGTAAACATTATGAATAAAAGTTAAAAAATTGCAATAATTCTTGCTTAAAAAGAATTATATGATATAATATGATGGAGCTTTAGGCTTAATTGTATAAAGAGGAGAATATGAAAATGGCACAATTTAAAATTAATTTCAAAAAATTACCTATTGTGTTTCTTACAATGATGATTATTGCAACAGCATTTGTAATAACAGGCTGTGGTAAGACAGTTATTGACGTTGAAGAATCCAAAATTCTAAATGTAGAGCTTACAGGCTTTGACGGCAAAGGTAAGATTGAAGTATCTGTAAACGAAGAAAAGCTAGAAAAGCTAAAAAAGCAGTACAGAGATGAGAATAATTATTCATATGTCAAGAAGTTTTTAAAGAGTATCAAATTTGAGTTAGAGGACGAGTCTGTTAACGGTACTTTAAGCAATGGCGATACAGTAAATATTGTTGTTAATTATGACGAGGATATAGCAGAGGAAGGCAAAATTTCTCTTGAAAAGGATGTTATTCCTTACGAAATCAAAAATGGTACGCTAAAGAAGGGCGTAGAGATTGATGCCTTTAAGGGCTTTAAGCTTACATATACAGGTGATGACGGCGAGGGCTGTGTTGCTAAAGATACATCAGGCTGTGATAAGCTAGTTGAAGAAGCTGGTATTTACTTTTTAGTTGAAGGTGACAACAATGGTAGCCTTAAAAACGGAGATAAGGTTACTATTAAGGTAGATTGCTATGATAATCTTGAAGAAAAAGGTTATTTCGTAAAAGAAAAAAGTAAAGAATTTATAGTAGCTGGTCTTACAGGTGCAAGAGAAACACTTGAGGGTGTTGATTTTTCAGCTTTAGCAGAGGAGATGCGTGCTGAGCTTGATAGTGAATATGAAAATAAATACGATTATGCATGGGACTTTAACTATATATTCGAAAGTGGCAAAGAAAGAGATCTTGACACCATTAATTTTAAGTATACTCCAAATATAGAGCTTGTTAGATATGCTTATGCTTACGACCCAAGCGATTACAGAACTAAAAACTGCTTGGTTGCTTACTATAAGATTACACTAAAAGCTGAGTGTACACATGACCAGTATGAGGGCAAAAATCCTACCCCAGAACAAATGAAGAAGGGTGAAATTGATACAGGTGTTTGCTATATAGCTGTTAAAACAAATAAAGCAATTATGGTTTCAGGAGAGAACGAAATTGTTAATGAATCTATGAAATATACAGTAGCAGGCGGTCTTACAATGGAGGAATGTAATAAAGCTTTAGAGATTGATAGCTATAGAGAAACAGAGTATTTCGACGCTAACTACAAGAAGCTTGACCCTTCAGCAGTAGAAGCAACAGAGCCAGCTACTGAGCCTGCAACAGAGTCAGCAACAGAGTCAGCAACAGAGGCTACATCAGAGGTGGCTACAGAGGCTACAACTGATGGTGCAACAGTAGCTCCAACAGAAGCAACAACAGAGGCTACAACAAAAAAGACTGAATAATTTTAATAAAAATAATGGCAACCATTTGTGGTTGCCATTATTTTTATGGATATTGTAAA
>JAZSEI010000068.1:0-9633 GCA_045531635.1 Acutalibacteraceae bacterium | reverse complement strand
TCCTAAGACAGCTTGGCCTCCGACTTAATAAAAAGCTTACAGTGTCTAATTAAAACGCTGTAAGCTTTTGTTTTTGTGATTGTATTTTGATTAAAAATGTGCTGCAAAATACATAAAGTAAGAAAGAGCTACAACAGTCGCAATTAGACTGATTGCTGAAAGTACAATACAAAGCTTCCCGTACTTTTCTTTTCTTTTTACGATTCCGTATATTATTCCAGCTATTGAAAGCGTAGGTGAAATAAGCAGAGATAAAACAGAGAAAATAGCAGAGAACCATTGATCTCGTGGTTCGTAGCCGAGCAGGTCCATTCCGATATTAAAGGTTATAATCCAATTTAGGATTGTTGTTAAGAGAAATATTGGTACAGGTGATATTAAATTAAAAACACCTACGCTTAGTGGTGTTATAATTCCGTTTGTTAGAATATCATTAAAATCTGCAAAGTATTCTCTGCCATACTTTTTTCGAAAAGCCTTTATCTCACGACGAAATGATTTAAATTGACGTTTTGTAAAGGCTATTTCTGGTATGTTGTGGATTGTGTCTGTAAAATCGTACAGCTTTTCTTTATTGTTTTCGTTTATTATTTCAAATAGTGTATCTATACAATACAGTAATATTCTGGTGTCTATTGTTTGTTTTTGTGTAATAAGTGTAGCTTTAGCAAGCTTAATATTTTCTATTGTTTTATTAAACAGCACCTCATCATAGCAACCATCTGTGATTAGTCTGCGTATGTAAATAAAGTCTGTTTGTAGATTTTTGTAAAATGTTATATCCATAATAATCACCCCACATATAGGATATATAAATTATAGCATTGATATTTTGCAGAATAAAGCTATTATATAATTTTAAACTTTTTGTAACTTTATTGAAAGAGATGAGCAGATAGTATATAATAAAAATGATTGTGCGATTATATGCACAGATAAAAAATGAGGTTAAGGGTGAAATAAAATGAGCGAAATTCAAAGTATTATAAGTGAGGTTAAAAAGGTAGTAAATGGTAAGGATAGTGCTATTATAACAACCTTGCTTGCGATATTGGCAAATGGTAATATTCTTATTGAGGATATACCTGGTGTGGGTAAAACAACAATGGCACTTGCTTTTTCTAAGGCTTTAGGTCTTGAGTACGGTAGAGTACAGTTTACACCAGATACACTGCCGTCTGATATTACAGGCTATGTTGTTTATAATAAAGACAGTGGAAAAATGGTATATAATAAAGGTGCTATTTTTTGTAACCTGTTTTTAGCAGATGAGCTAAACCGTACCTCTAGCAGAACACAATCTGCACTGCTTGAAGCAATGGAGGAACAGCAGGTAACTGTAGAGGGTGTGTCTTATCCACTAGAAAAGCCGTTTTCAGTTATAGCAACACAAAACCCTGTGGGAGCATCTGGTACACAGCTTTTGCCAGATTCTCAGACAGATAGATTTATGGTTAAAATCTCTATGGGCTATCCGGATCATGAGGCAGAATGTCAAATGCTTTTAAACCGTAGCTTAAAAGACCCTCTTGATAGTGTAGAATGTGTGGTTACAAAGGAACAGCTATCCCAAATGCAACAGTCAGTTAAGTCTGTTTTTGTACATAAGGATATTGCTGGATATATTGTTTCTCTTGTAAATACAACAAGAAATAATAGGTTTATTTCAAGAGGTGCAAGCCCAAGAGCTACGCTTTCGCTTACAGATATGGCAAAGGCTATAGCATTTGCAGAGGGTCGTAATTATGTTACTCCACAGGATGTGCAGAAGGTTTTTGTAAGCACATTAAATCACAGAATTATTCTTAGCAACGATGCTACTGTACATAATTTAAGTGGTGAGCAGGTGCTAGTGAATATACTTAAAAATGTAAAACAACCCAAAATATAGGGGGTAAATATGTTAAAAAATATTTTACTCTATTTGTTGGTGCTTTTATGTGCCTTTGTGTTTAATGTGTTTTATTACGAGTGGTTTTCGTGGTATTTGCTTGTGCTTATACTTTGTGTTCCAGTGCTATCACTTACCATTAGTCTACCATTTATGATAGTACAAGCGATAAAGGGTTTTAAAATATATGTGCCTAAAGAGGTTGTTATGGGTGATGATTTACACATAAGAATCGCTAATAGTAATGGTAAGTTTGGTTTTTGTCCACTTGTAAAAATAAGGTTTAAGCTGAAGAATGAATTTGCTGGCAAAAAAAGGTCAGTTGAGTTTTTATATGGTGGATTGCTTGATGAGCACGCATATAAAAAGATAGAGAAGCAGACAAAAAACTGTGGTTGCGTTACAATAAACGCAAAATATGGAAAGCTGTATGATATGCTTGGTATTTTCTTTATACCTGTAAGGCTTAAATTTCAATCGCAGTTTTTAATAATGCCAAAGGAAAAAGAGCCAAAGGTAATGCCAAGTGTTGAAACCGACAGTATTATTGGCTACAAACCAAAGATGAATGGCTTTGCCGAGGAATATGAGCTTAGAAATTACCAAAGTGGTGACAGCTTAAAAAATATACACTGGAAAATTTCAGCAAAGCACGATGACCTAATTGTAAAGGAGCCAAGTGAACCAATTTACAGACCATTAATTATAAAGCCGATAATTACAAATAAGCCAAAAGAGAATGATATAACTTTGGCAAAGCTTATTTATGTTGCGAATTATTTTAAAAACTCAAAAGCAGATGTCTATTTAAGCTATGGTAAAGGTAATATAATAAGGCTATGTGGTGATGAGGATATAACAAAATATATTTTAAGCATTTATCAAAAACAGTTTGATGAAAATGAGACTTTAAATTGTGAAGAAAATGCTGTTATGTATACCATAACGCATAGTAGTGAGGCGGTGAGTGCTTAAATGAACAACAGTAAATTGACAAACTATATAGATAGTATTTTAACCTTTTTGCTTGTTATTTGTCCACTGCATTGCCTGGCGTCATCATTTGAACTAGAAGTAAATATCGTTGTTCTTGGTCTTTTTACAGGAATGTTTGTGACTGTTTTTGCTATACTTACAGTTACCAAGAAAAAACAATTTGATTATGCACTGTGCTTAGGTATAATTTTGGTGCTGTTTGTTTTAATAGTTAGCTTATTTAAAGAGCTTTTGCTTTCAGAGCTACAGTATACTGTTAGCCAGATAATACTGCAATATGCTTATTATATAAACGGAGTTAGAGGAGTAGAAATTTCTTCAAGAATTGTACATAGTGCAACAGCACTTTTTGTTGCTGTATCTGCAGTTTTATGTGGTCTTTTTACAGCTTTTATAATGCGTATGAGGTTTTTATTCCCGGCTGTAACGCTTTCGATTGTAATCACTATACCATGCTTTATACTTGTGAATACTCTGCCAGAGCTATTTCCGTTATTGGTGTTGTTCGGTACACTTTTAACGCTTTTTATAAGCTCACAGATACACCGTATAAACAATGTGCACAGTGGTATAATTAGTTTGATTGTAGCAGTTCCAGTGGTATTGCTTATAGCAGGTGTGCTTCACTTTGTACCACAAGAGGGCTATGAAAGAAGCGATTGGCAAGATAATCTGCTTAATACAATAGATAAAATACGAAGCAACAAAAGTGATGAGCCAACTGAAAGATTATTGAATGTTGTTGAAAAAGAGGTTGATTTATCAAAGGTAGGTTCACAGCAGAAGCTAGGACAAAAGGTTATGAGGGTGAATACAATATATAACGGTACTCTTTATCTTAAGGGTGTGGCTTATGCGAATTATAATAACAGCACATGGTCAATTCTTGATGAGTCAAGTGTAGTACGCTATCCACAAGGCTACAATAGCTTTAATATGACACAAGAAGAAAATGTTGACTCTATTATAATGACTATTTCTACCTTTAATGATGAAAGTGTGTTATATACACCATATTTTTTTGAAGGCTTTAATGTGCAAAGCAATGATGTGTATGATGTGCTGGTTGAAAATACAGCAAACTCAGATAAATATGATGTTTATTATTCACCATTTAATGTTAACGATCCGTTAAATCATGTAAGTGATTTCGCTTTGAAGAACTCTGATGCAAAGGCAGATATAGATAATTTTAGTATTGCCGATAACCCTGATAATGCTGATTATAGAAGCTTTGTTTATAAAAACTATCTTGAATTGCCTGATGATGTAGAAGAAGAAATGAAAGATTTAATAAAATCCGAGGGGCTTGCAAATCTTCAACAAAGCGAAAAGGTAAGTGCTGTGCAAAGCTATATTATGCAATCTGCAATATATTCGCTTGATACTGACCGAGTACCCAAAAATAAAGATATTGCTTTGTGGTTTTTAGAAGAAAGCGATACAGGCTATTGTGTACACTTTGCAACATCTGCAACAGTAATGCTAAGAGCTATGGGGATACCTGCAAGGTATGTAACAGGCTATGTTGCACCGGTTAAAGCATGGAGTGAGAATATTATTACAACAGATAATGCTCATGCGTGGGTGGAGTATTTTGATGAAGAAATAGGCTGGGTACCACTTGAGGTGACACCACCAGATTTTATGTCTCAGATTGGTGAAACTACCCCAACTGAGGAAGCTCCAACAAACCCAACATCTGCAACAGAGTCAACAACTCCAACACAATCTGCTACAAAGCCACAAGAGGCCACAGAGTCTGAAACAAAAGCAGAGGATAAGGATAAAAAGGGTGATAAGCAGAGTGGTGATAATGCTAACATAGGTTCAGATACAAATTCTAGTGTTGTGGTGGCTGTTACAATAGGTGCTTTAGTATTGCTTGCAATTTCAGCTTTACCAATACGAAGAGCGATTTTGCTAAGAGTGCGAAAGCGTGACTTTTTAACAGGTGAAAATAATGACCGTGCAAAATGTGTTTATAGGTATCTTTTAAAGGTTGAAAAATACACAAAGTTGCCTATAGCGTCAGAGGTTGAAGCCATAGCACAAAAGGCTCGCTTTGGCAATGGTAGCATAAGTGATGAAGAGCTTGAAGCTATACTACAATTTGCACAAATCAAAACAGAATTATTGGCAACAGATGATTCTAGGACTAAAAAATTATACTACAAATTTATTCTTGCTCTGGCTTAGGCTGGGGCAAGATTTTTTATTATGGTTCAGTATTAATACTCTTTCATTTCTAACAAGTAGACATCTTTTCGGCATATTTTTCACCAAACTTCATACTGCTTCCTCAGAAGGCGTCAGCCTTGCTGTGGTATGCTATTCGTCAGATAAAAAATCTGCTCGCAAATCCGTGTCCACTTTTTATCAGAGTTTAGTATAAAATATATTTATTTTCGGTTGAACTAAGCTTATACATATATTAAAATAAACTTATTGTAAGTATATTGTTTGGAGGATTTTATGGCTAAAGAAATTAAAACAAATGTTATGAGAGTGCTGGATAAGGCTAAAATTGAATATAACCATTATGATTACAGCAAAACAGGCTGTACAGTTGGTACAGAAATTGCACAGATGTTAGGGCAGAACCCAGACTGTGTTTTTAAAACACTTGTAACAGTAGGGGCAAAAACTAAGGATTATTATGTTTTTATGGTGCCAGTTAATAAAGAGCTTAGTCTTAAAAAGGCAGCACAGGCTGTTGGCGAAAAGGCGATACAGATGATACCACAAAAGGATTTGCTAAAGGTTGCAGGCTATGTTCATGGTGGCTGTTCTCCTATTGGTATGAAAAAACAGTATGTAACTACAGCACATAGCACAGCAAAGGATTTTGATAAAATATTATGCAGTGCTGGCAAGGTGGGATTTCAGATAGAGCTTAGTTTTGAGGATTTATGCAAGGTTTGCCCTGTGAGCTTGGCTGATATTGTGGAATGATTAGTACAAAGGATGATAGATGTGGATAATAATACAAAATTGCTTGAGCAGTTTATAGATGCCTCAATAAAATATGGTGAGTCTGTTGAAGAGGGTACATCTAGAAAAACAAACAGATATTCAAAGATAATTAGAACAATCAGAAGTGAGTTAAAAAGTAAAGGTGAGCTGGAAATATTAATTCCTTTATTAAATCATAACAATGATAATGTAAAGCTGAGTGCAGCGACGAGCCTTATATGGATAATGGAACAGCAGTCTAAGGAGGTTTTGGAGGAGCTAAAAACCAAAAGGGGTTTGCTTGGATTTGAAGCTGAAATGTTCCTTCAGGAATGGGAGAAAGGTAATATAGAGGGCTGATATTGTGGAATAAGATATACAGCTTTAGAAATATCTCAGAAAAAGGAAGATTACTATGCTCGAAAAAATAGATTTTAAATCGAGGAAAATTACTTATAATGAATTTAATATTGACTTTAGCAAGCCACTTGCAAGGCAGGTAGATTACTTGAAAGAGGATTTATTGCAGGTTGTGTATGACAAAGGGTATATTATCGATTTAGGGTGGTATCCCGAATTTGATGAAAACGGGTGCGTTGTGGTTAATGTAATACGAAACCTAGAGTGGAATATGCCTATATTCGACAAAAGAACTCGTACAGAGTGTGAGTTAAGGCAGTTTTTACAAGAGGCAGTAGATTTTTTGTGCAATTAGTATATGCTGTTTTATGAAGTAAAAATGTAATTAATAGCTAAATCAGAAATTTAAGAAAAATATCGACAAATAAATGGTTGATGATACAAGCATTTGCAAAATTAACCAAACTGTCTATATAAATTACATTAAATCAAAGGTTGAAATTAAGCTTTTTTGTGTATTTGCCTTAGAAAATGTCGTAAAATTTCTTGGCGAAAATAAACAAAAATGTTTTTATTGATGTTGCAAATTTAAAAAATATACTATATAATGTATATGTTAGAATATATGCAATACTGTTTGTGGTGCTTTAGCATATAGAATTATATTGCAAAAACAGGAGGATAATATGGCAGATATTAAAAAATTGTTCAATTCTGAGTATCTTACAAAAGTAATTAATGCAGATTCAGCTTTTCCGGGAGGTATACTTGGTCCACATCTTACAGATAGTGGCGTAGTCGTAACAACATACAACCCACATGCAGTAGGTGTAACTGTTGTAGATAAAAGAAATGGCTGTAGATTTGTAGCAGAAAAGGCTGACGAGGCTGGTCTTTTTGTAGCGTATTTGGGCTGTGATGCTTCAACACCTTACTACCTAGAGGTTGATACAGGTGAGGAAGAGGAAATAGAGATTGTTGAAATAGAGAAGGTTGAAGAAGACGACGAGGTTAAAGAGGTAGAGGTAACTAAAAAGGTAAGAAAACCAAAACCACCTGTTGTGGTAGAAGACTGCTATCGCTTCCCTGTTCAAACTTCATCAGTAGATGCATATCTATTCGGTACTGGTACACTATATAGTGTTTCTGATATAATGGGTGCACATGTTAAGACAATTGACGGTGTAACAGGTACATTGTTTACTGTTTGGGCACCTAACGCAACAAGAGTAAGTGTTATTGGTGACTTTAACGGTTGGGACGGAAGAACTCACCAGATGAACAAGGTATATAATGTTGGTATATTTGAACTATTTGTTCCAGGCGTTGGCGAGGGCGATTTATATAAGTACGAGATTAAAACATGTTGGGGTACTTTGGTAACAAAGACAGACCCATTTGGTAATCATCAGCAGAAGCGTCCAGAAACAGCGTCAATCGTTGCTGATCTAGAGAAATTTGAGTGGTCAGATGAGCAGTGGATAGAGAGAAGAAAAACAACTAACCATGACGCTCAGCCAATGGCAATTTACGAGCTTCACCCAGGCTCTTGGAAGAAGAAGGGTGAAAATAGAGATGAATTCCTTACATATCGTGAGCTTGCACCAATGCTTGCAGATTATGTTACAGAGATGGGCTATACTCACATTGAGCTTATGGGTATTTCAGAGCACCCATTTGACGGCTCTTGGGGTTATCAGGTAACTGGTTATTATGCTCCTACATCTCGTTTTGGTACTCCTGAGGACTTCCAGTATTTTGTTGATTATATGCACAACAGAGGTATAAGCGTAATTCTTGACTGGGTTCCTGCACACTTCCCTAAGGATGCACACGGTCTTGCTAAGTTTGACGGTACACCAATCTTCGAGCATCCAGACGCTCGTAAGGGTGAACATCCTGACTGGGGTACATATATATTTAACTATGAGAAAACAGAGGTTCGTAACTTCCTTATCGGTAGTGCGTTGTTCTGGATAGAGAAATTCCACATTGACGGCTTGCGTGTTGACGCTGTTGCATCAATGCTGTACCTAGACTATGGTAAAAAAGACGGCGAGTGGCTACCTAATATGTTTGGTGGTAAAGAGAACCTAGAGGCTATAGAGTTCTTGAAGCACCTAAATTCTATTGTAGAAAAGCGTGGCTCTGGTGCATCTATTATGGCAGAGGAGTCAACATCATTTGGTGGCGTTACTTACGATGTAAACAAGGGTGGACTAGGCTTCTCTTACAAGTGGAATATGGGTTGGATGAACGACTTCCTAAGATATATGTCAACAGACCCTATCTACAGATGTCACGACCACCACGAGCTAACATTCAGTATGGTATATGCAACATCAGAAAAGTTCATTCTTGTTCTTTCTCATGATGAGGTTGTATATGGTAAATGCTCAATGATTAACAAAATGCCTGGTGACGATTGGCAGAAGTTTGCAAACCTAAAAACAGCATATGGCTTTATGTTTGGTCACCCAGGTAAGAAGCTATTGTTTATGGGTCAGGATTTTGCACAGTATGACGAGTGGAACGCAAACAAAGAGCTTGACTGGTATCTTGTTGACTTTGTACAGAACAACAAGAATATGCAGACATTTGTAAAAGATCTTCTACACGTTTATAAGAGCTACCCAGCTCTATATGAGCAAGACTTTACATATGACGGCTTTGAGTGGATGAACTGTAACGACAATAGCAACAGTGAGATTAGCTTTGTTCGTAAGCCTTCTACACCTGGCGAGAAGCATTTATTGGTTGTATGTAACTTTGTACCTTGCCCACACGACCATATCAGAATTGGCGTACCATGCAAGGGTGAGTATAAGCTTGTACTTTGCAGTGATGATCTAAAGTACGGTGGTACAGGTAACTACTATCAGGAAACTCTAGTAGCAGAAAAGTCAGAGGCAGACGGTAAGCCATACTCTGTATACTATGTAATTCCACCTCTAAGCGTAAGTATCTTTGAGTTTGATTACAACCCAGATACTCCAGAGGAGATAGAAGCAGAGGCTAAGGCTGCAGAAGAGGCTGCTAAAAAAGAGGCAGAAGCACAAAGACTTGCAGAAGTAGAAAAGGCTATTGAGGATATTGAAACAGCAGAGGCTGAAACAGAAGATCCTGTAGAGCTAAAAAGACTTGCAAATATGAAAAAGCTTATGCAGATGAAGAAAAAACAGCATACTAAATAATTTTATATAATTGAGAACAGCCACACGAAAGTGTGGCTGTTCTGCGTTAAGATGAAATATAGAAAAGGTGTTTTCGCTATGATAAGCGAGAACACCTTTTGATGTTTGCCCAGAATGGGCAGTAACTTGGTGGTGAAAGTCCACTACAGGCTTGGCAGTAGGAACTGTTAGCTGAGGGCAAGTGCGTCCACCGTGAGGTGGAGTATGAAGTAAGCCTAAGGCAAACTCTTGGTCTGA
>JAZSEI010000130.1:0-5978 GCA_045531635.1 Acutalibacteraceae bacterium | reverse complement strand
ATGATAATATTGCAGAAAAAATCCAAGAGCATAAAGAGATAGTATTTAGCTATCCTGTTCAATATAGCACAGTACCCAAAATATTAAGAGATTTTATTAAAGAAAATAAAACACTATGGAGTAATAAAAAGGTATTTATTATTGCTACTATGGGTTTATTCAGTGGTGATGGTTCAGGTGTTTTAGGTCGTTTGTTACACCAATATGGTGCCAGGGTAATTGGTGGCTTACATATAAAAATGCCCGATAGCATTGCAGATGAAAAGGTCTTAAAACGTCCGTTAGAAAAGAATATTGCTATTGTTAAAGAAGCTGAAAATAAGATAAAAAGAGCTGTTTATAAATTAAAAAAGGGAACTCCTACACAAGAGGGAATAGGCCCTTTTTATCGTATGGCAGGCTTTTTGGGACAACGCTTTGTTTTTGGATATAAAACTAAAAATTATACAGATAAGCTGAAGATAGATACTAAAAAATGTATTCAGTGTGGAAGATGTGTAAAAATATGTCCAATGAAAAATATCGAAATTAATAATGGCACTATCATTTCTGGCAATCAATGTACAATGTGCTATAGATGTGTTAATTACTGCCCTAAGCAGGCAATTACATTACTCGGCAAACAAGTGATAGAGCAAAGTAAAATAGAAAAATATTTGTAAATAGATGAACCAAACTTAAAATATTGTTGAATTAATTTAGTAATTAAAATTTGCAATATTACAGATAAAGGAAGTGAAAGCATTGAAATGGAAAGTTAAAATGCGAAAAAGAGAAATGCTTAGCTATGAGGATAAACCCATAGAGGAATACGAAAGAGAAGAAAATAAACGAAAGTCAAAAGCAGAGTCTGCAATACCAAAAAACAAGAAAAAAGCAATAATTATAATATCAGTTTTATTGGTGGTAGTTGTTGCTGTGTGTGGCTTGTGGCAATATATAGCACCCGATTCTTTACTAAATAGTATTGCATCATCAAAGGTAAAGGGTAATGGCTTCCCAGTAAAGATAGAGGGTAAAATTGTAGACGAAAGTGACACAAGTATACTTAATAATAACCTTGCATATATAAGCGAAACACAATTTCAGCTTGTTAATAACACAGGTGGCTTAGTGCTTGACGAAAGAATAAAATTTGCCTCCCCAGCAATGGCATCTTGTGAAGATTATGTTATTATTTATGACCGTGCAGGCAAAAACTACGAGATAAAAAATAGCACTGGTACATTATATAGAGGAGAAGCAGATGACGATATTTTCTCAGCACATATTTTAGAAAATGGTTGCTATGCACTGCTTACAAAAAAAGCAGGATATACTGCTAAGCTTACTGTGTTTAACAGTGACCATACACAAAAGTATGCTTATTATTTTTCAGAGTGCTATACAACAGATGTTTCTTTAAACAAAGATGCTACAAGAGCAGTTGTATGTGGCTTTGATGCGTCAAATGGTAGTATAGTTTCTAAAATTTATGTGCTTGATTTTACAAAAACAGAACCAGTGGCTAAAATGGATTTTAAGGATAATACTATATATGATGTTTCATTCTTAGAAAACGGAAATATTTCTGCTATAGGTGATAAGTCTACTATGATTATCACATCAGACTATCAGCAAAAATACGAGTTTACCTATAACGGCTATAATATTGTAAGTAAGGCAGTTGATAAAGACGGCTTGTTCTTATCCTTATCACCATTTACCGACGGTAAAAGCTGTGAGATTTGGTATATTTCTCAAGACGCCCTTACAACAGTAACAAAAACAGGTCTTTCAACAGAATCTATGGATTATAACGGTAAGATTGTTGCTATTCTCAGCGATAACAAAATAACCACATTCGACACTTCTACTCAAACTACTATTACTCAAAAGGATGCAGGTATAGACGCAAAAAGCATACGCTTTGCAGACGCAAACACAATATATGTAGTAGGAATAAGCGAAATACGCGAAGTAAAGCTTAATGTAGAACAAAAGTAATTTATACTAGTAGCTGTTTAAATACTAAACATCTTGTTGGCAAAATTTGCTTTACAATTTGTTCAATCGTTTAAATGCTGTTTAGTATTAATATAAATTTATTTACAATTTGATAATTGTATTTTGAAAGTTGATATGGTATATTATTTCAAAATGCAATTACAGAGAGGTGTTGCTGTGAATACTTTTGATTTAATAATGCTGGTAATAATAATAGTTTTTGCTATTATAGGCTATGCCAGAGGTGCTGTTAAAACAATACTGTCAGTTATAGGTGGTATTGTCAGTTATTTTGCTGCAGTTTCTTTAAGCAACAGATTTGCACAGCCTATATATGAACTATTTTTTAAAGAATCTGTAGTTAAAGAAATCTCTACCAGAGTAGGCAAAATAATTGAAGAGAATAATGGTGATATAGGCGATTCTATGCTACAGGCATTGCCAGATTCGTTACAAATGTTTGTAAGTGATACCAATCTTGTTGACGCTCTTAATAGTGTAACAGGAGAAACCAACGAACAGGTAATAGAATCTGCCACACAAATTATACAGGCTATTATAGATCCACTGGCTATAAGCTTGCTTTCGGTTTGTATAATATTTATTCTGTTTATTGTATTTAATATAATTGTAAGCTCTGTATTGCTTTTAATCAACTTTATAAATAACATACCAATAATCGGCAAAGCAAACAGAATAACAGGTGCAGTAATAGGACTTGTAGCAGGTGTTGTATTAACCCACGCAGCAGTTACTATAGGCAGTCAAATTATCCCTTATGTTTCAACAGATTCTGAATTTAGTGAATATATAAATTCAAACTCTGTATTTTTCGAAATTTTCGCAGATGAAAAGAATGATTCTCAACTCTATGAAAAATATCAGGCAACCGAGCTTGCTACAGAGGGAGAGTAATCATATTAATGAACAGTAAAAAAGAAGATATAGCTGTAAAGAGTAACAGTATTGATTCAGTTTTTACAATTCCAAATATCATTTCATTTATAAGAATCTTACTAATTATACCGTTTACTGTATTTTTTCTTGCAGAAGAATATATTATAGCGTTTGCTGTAATTCTTTTGTCAGGAATAAGCGATTGCTTAGATGGCTTTCTTGCAAGAAAGCTAAATCAGGTGTCAGAGCTTGGTAAGCTTTTAGACCCAATAGCAGATAAGCTTACATTGGTATCGGTATTAATTTCTTTAGGGGTTTTAATTCCTAAAATATTACCAATGGTGATAATTCTGGCTTTAAAAGACATACTTATGCTGTTTGGAGGCTTTTACCTTTTCAAAAAAGGTATATTACCACCACCAGCCAAATGGTACGGCAAAGTAGCAACAATTGTTTTTTATATTTCTGTAGTAATAATCGTTTTTTTAAAAGGATTTTTAAACTACGAGGTTTATCTGCTTACATTTATTTTGTTAAGTATAACATTTGTTGTAATGATGTTTGCTTTAGTTAAATATGTAATTATTTTTAAAGCCTTATTAAAAAATAAAGATAATAATATAAGTAATCAATCTAAAGGAATAGAGGATATATAATTATGCTATGTTGCAAATGTAACAAAAGACCGGCTGTTGTTTTTGTATCAGACAATACTAATAACAGACCAACACAGGGCTATTGCTTAAGCTGTGCTAACGAGCTTGGCATTAAACCTGTAAAGGATTTAATGAAGAATATGGGTATTACAGACGAACAGCTTGAAAGTATGCAAGAATCTATGGATAGCCTAATGGATATGAGCGAAAATGGAGAAATGCCTAACTTTCAGGAGCTTTTAGGTGATGCCGATATGTCAGCTCTAATGGGTATGGATAATGACCTTACAGAGGATGGCGACGATAATCCAGATAAATTCACTCATGGTGGAGCACCAACCTTCCCGTTTAATATTTTCGGTGGCTCTGCACCAAATAAAAAAGGTGATAACCCAAAGCAAAAGGGTAAAAAGAAGAAGGAGTCAAGCCATAAGCATATTGACGCCTATTGCACAAACCTTACTGAACGAGCAAGAAATGGTAAGCTAGATAGAGTAATAGGCAGAGATAAAGAGATTGCACGAGTAATCCAGATTTTGTCTAGAAGAAGCAAAAATAACCCTTGTTTAATAGGTGAACCAGGTGTAGGTAAAACAGCTATTGCCGAGGGCTTGGCGTTAAGAATAACTCAAGGTGATGTTCCACAGCGTTTAAAGGATAAAGAAATTCAGCTTCTAGACCTTACTGCTCTTATTGCAGGCACACAGTTCAGAGGTCAGTTCGAAAGCAGAATAAAGGGACTAACAGCCGAGGTTAAAGCTGCTGGAAATATTATTCTGTTTATTGACGAGGTGCATAATCTTGTTGGCACAGGTGATTCTGAGGGTACAATGAATGCTGCAAACATCTTAAAGCCTGCACTATCAAGAGGTGAAATTCAGGTTATTGGTGCTACAACCTTTAATGAGTATAGAAAATACATAGAAAAGGACGCAGCATTAGAAAGACGTTTTCAGCCTGTTACAGTAAATGAACCTTCTATTAAAGATACAATTGAGGTGCTTTCAGGCGTTAAGGATTACTACGAAATGCACCACCGTGTAGCTGTACCAGAGCAGACTATACGCAGAGCAGTTGTGCTTTCTGAAAGATATATTACAGACAGATTTTTACCAGATAAGGCAATAGATTTGCTTGACGAAGCTTGTGCTTGTGCTGCTTTAGGTTGTAAAGCTATGGAGGAGTACGATAAGCTGAATGATAATTTGAAATACCTAAAGGTACGAGAAGAAGAGCTTACCGAAAATCAAGAGAGCATAGACTACGAAGCAGTTGCTAAAATTCGTTCAGAAATGGCACAAACCAAAGAAAAGCTACAGGTTGTTGAGCCAGAGGCTCTGGGTGTTGTAGTAGAGGATAAGCACCTTGCAAAGGTTATTGAGCTATGGACAGGAATCCCTGCACAGCGAGTAGAAGAAAACGAGCTTAATAAGCTTTCTGAGCTTGAAGAGGCTATGAAAAAGCATATTATCGGTCAGGATGAAGCAGTAAACGCTATTGCAAAGGCTGTGCGCAGAAGTAGAGTACAAATAAGCCCACGCAGACGCCCTGCATCATTTATATTTGTAGGACCTACAGGTGTAGGTAAAACTGAGCTTGTAAAGGTTCTTGCAGAGGAGCTTTTTGATACTCCAGAAACACTAATCAGATTAGATATGTCTGAATATATGGAGAAGCACGCTGTTTCTAAGATTATCGGTTCACCACCAGGCTATGTTGGATATGACGAAGCAGGACAGGTTACAGAAAAGGTAAGAAGAAAGCCATATTCTGTGCTATTATTTGACGAAATAGAAAAGGCACACCCAGATGTTCTTAACATCTTGTTGCAGATTCTTGACGAGGGTAAGGTAACAGACGCTCACGGTAGAGTTGTAAACTTTGAAAATACTGTAATCGTTATGACCTCAAATGCAGGTAGCTCAAAATCTGAACACGCACTTGGCTTTGGCAAAACAGAAGAAAACGCTAACCGAGAAAAGGTGTTAAAGGCTTTGCGTGAATTTTTAAGACCAGAGTTTATAGCAAGAGTAGATGACATTATAGTATTCAGAAGCCTTGACGAAAACGACTTTAAGGGTATTGCAAAGCTTGTTTTAGATGAGTATGTAGAGTCATTGTCAGAAAAGGGTATTGCTTTTGCTTACGATGAAAAGGCTACTGAATTTATTGCTAAGAAATCAGCAGGTGGCAAAAGTGGAGCAAGAGATATTCGCAACTTTATTCGTCACAATGCCGAGGATAAAATTGCAACAGAAATCATCAAAAATGGCGAGGGCGTGTTGAGTATGATAAGTCTTACAGCCAACGACACCGAGCTAGTGCTTGATGTAAGATAAAAATGAATACAAATTGAAATTTGCAAGGGGTTTCACCCCTTGACCCCACCACCCTTTAAAAAGGCTGGACCCAAACTTTACGCTTTAGTGTCTGCTACGC
>JAZSEI010000098.1:0-11877 GCA_045531635.1 Acutalibacteraceae bacterium | reverse complement strand
TATATTAAACTCTCCTTTTATGTTTCCGTCAACTATAAATAGAATTCTTGTGCATTTTGCTGCAACCTTTGCGTCGTGAGTAACAAGCATAATGAAGTCGGATCGTAGCCATGTCGTTCTGTGAGCCAAGGAGTTGGGATAGGTGGTTGTCTTCCTAAGACCGCTTGGCCTCCGACTTTATATTAAACTCTCCTTTTATGTTTCCGTCAACTATAAATAGAATTCTTGTGCATTTTGCTGCAACCTTTGCGTCGTGAGTAACAAGCATAATGGTTGTACCCTCGTTATTAAGCTTTGTAAGCTCCTGCATAACCTCGTCAGAAGAGGTACGGTTTAATGCACCAGTAGGCTCGTCAGCAAAAATTACCTTTGGGTTGTTAATCATACTTCTACAGATACAAGCACGCTGAAGCTGACCACCTGACACCTCGTTGATGTCGTTATTTGCTATGTCGTCAATACCTAGCTTTTTCATAAGCTTTAATGCACGCTCTGTAATTTCTGCCTTGCTCTCGTTAGACTTTTTAGTTTTGCAAGCAGGTAGGATAATGTTATCAAGAACAGACAGATTTTTAAGCATATACATCTGCTGAAAGATAAAGCCCATATCGTCTAGTCTTAGCTGTGCAAGCTCGTTGTCGTTAAGCTTTTCGATGTTTTTGCCAGCAAATTCTACCTCGCCAGCAGTCATTCTATCCATACCAGAAACAGTGTAAAGCAGGGTAGACTTACCAGAGCCAGATGGTCCCATAATAGCCACCATTTCACCCTTGTTAACTGTAAAGTTTACATTTTTTAAAACATTGTTCTGGCGTTTATTTGTGATATATGTTTTGCATAGGTCTTTAACATTAAGTACTGTATTCATTGTAAATTCTCCTTATTCAATATTATTCTATATTAGATGCGTCACTTGATTTGATTGCGTTTGTGTAAATTGATGTAAAAAATGCTGAGATAATTGTAACTGCCACTAAAATTGCAGGGTAAAGCACGAAGATTTCAAGAGGTAAAATTTTGTAGCCTATTCCATTAACTGCACCCATCATACTCATAACAGGGTCAATAGTAAGCTTGGTAACAGGTAAACAAAGAACTGCAGCAGCAAGAGAAGCAATAGCAGCTACCATAGCAAAGCGAAGTGTGTGGTGCCAGATGATAGATTTATTTGAGAAGCCTATTGCCTTCATAAGTGCTATTTCTGACTTTTCAGCAGAGATAAATGAACGCTCCATAAGCACTGCAATTAAAACCACAATAATAAGAACTATAATAAGAACCATATTTTTAACAGCGATAAGAGTGTCTGCTATATTTGTAACAACCTCTGCATAGCTCTCACGGTCATACACCTCGTCAATGCCATAAATTTCTTTTAGCTTTTCAATTCTCTCGGTACATTCTTTTTTAGTAACCTCATCATCAAAGTTAATCTGAGCGAACAATTTTACAGATGAATCAAATGATGATACATCAAAATCCTCATGAAGTCGGCACGCAACACCCATATTAATTACATTTTGGTAAAGTGCTGTTACCATACATTCCTTTTCTTCGCCGTTAACAACTAAGGTTATTTTGTCGCCTATACCAGCACCAAGCTGTTCTGATATAACGTATGAAAGTGCAACCTCGTTTGCATTTTCAGGAGCAACTCCATCACCGTAAACATAATCACTTGCTTTTGTTTCAGAGCAATGCTCGAACAAAATGATGTTTTTTTCGTCCTCTGCAATAACAGGGATATTGTATCCTGATTCAGTAAACACCTTACCAGGCATATCGTTCTCTGCAAGAGTTTTTTCTATATTATCTTCAACCTCTTTCCAGACCTCTGGAGAATTGATAGACATATCGGTTTTTTCAACAGTTTCCATAGCATTGATATATACATCGCTTTCTGTCATACCTGCCAGTGTAAGAAGCTTTTCACTTTTCATTGTATTTGCAGTGTTTGCAAGAATCATTACCAAAAGAATAAGAATTGTGAAAACTATTGTAATGATAGAATATTTTTTAGGTGCACTTACAATATCGTTAGCTGCAAGGAAGGTAGTTGAGCCTAGCTTGCTTTTGCTAAGGTGCATAATGCTTTTCTTTCTGAAACGCTCGCCTGTTGTGCCGTTTCTTACTGCGTCAATAGCTGTAAGCTTTTTAATCCTGCTTGTGCTTGTCCAGCAGAAGAATAATGTTATAAATACTACTGCAAGGCTACAAAGAATAGCAACCAAAATGTCGTTTTCGCTTTTGATATACATTGAGGCTGTTACAGATTGAAGTAGCAGATTTGAGAAAGGTATACTTAAACCAAAGCCGATTGCAGAGCCGATAACGGTGATTGCAAAATACTTGATAAGGTAAAGACCTCTGATACTGCTGTTTTTAATACCGATTGCTTTCATAACACCTATTTCTCTGAATTCTTCAGCAATAGTAAAGCCTATGGTGTGCTTTAAAACTACAAATGAAGTAATAATCAGGAACACACTGACAATAAGCAGTAAACCAGCAATAATCATAGACATAATGTAGCTGTTTCTTACAGTAGCTTCTGTAGCATGGTATGCAATTTCTGGATATTCACTAACTACTCCTCTAAGCTTTGAAACATCGGTTGTATCTATGTATAAAATGTTACCTGTTTGCTCTTTGGAAATTTTGTCGCTTTTGAGGTACTCATAATCCTCGTTGCTTATAATAAATCTTGTATTTCCTGAATAGTCAGAGCCAAATAGTGCGTCCTTAACTCTGCCTATATATTCAACCTCAACCTTACGCTCGCCTAAAACAATATTAATCTTGTCGCCAATCTGCAGGTCATTTTGGCTTGCAAATCCACCCGAAATATAAGCCTTGCCTTTTTCTACTTCTGTGATTTTCTCATTACTTTGGTTGTAGTAGTTAATCTGGGTGTTATCAATTGGCATAAACATAGGACTGCCGTTTGTGTCTATATATTCGCCTTTGATTTCCAGACAATCAGATATACCAAAAAGCACCTGTTCCTTACGACAATCGGTTACAGAATCAAGGCTGTTAATCTTGTTTTCCATATCGTCGTTGCCTTTGTTGAAGGATAATACATAATAGTCGGCCATATTGGATTCTTTGAAGAAGAAATCCAGACCACTTGTAACTGCTATGATGTTATTCACACTGCTTGCCAGAAACATTGCAGATAGCATAACAAATATCAGCAGTATAACATTCATGGTCTTTTTGCGTTTTAAATCTTTTTTTAGAATGTTCAGATACATTGTTTGTGACTCCTTTTTTATATGTTTTATTTGGTATGGTCACATTATATATTGGAAATTATTAAATAATCCTTAAATATTATAAAACATAAAAAATAAAATTTCTACAGTATAAAATCTTCGATTGTTAAAGAAAAATCAGCCCAAAATGCATCTTACCATTGATAAATGCATCTTACAATGCAAATTGTTGAAAAGATTAGTAGGGTTTTATATAATAGCCTCAAGTTAATCAGGTAGGCAATTTTATTAAGAAAGTTAATTAAGAAAGGTGATTAATTATGGGACTTGTATTTTTATGTTTATTCGTACTTGCAGAGGTAGCTCTTGTGGGGTTGACACTTACTAAATGTAGTGAAAAGTCAACATTTCTTAAAAACCGAGGTTTAGTAACGGCTACAGAATTTATGCTTTTACTTCTTATAGTGCTTCTTCCTACAACTTATATGAAGTGGCGATTTGCTTGTGCGTTGGCTGTGCTTTTTGTTCGTTTTGTTCTTGCAGGCATAAGCTTTATTACTAAAGGTAAAAAAGTACAAGGCAATGTAAAAAAGCCATCAAGAGTTGTAAGCAGTGTGCTTGCTGTTGTTATTATGGTGTTTTCATTAATGCCAGCCTTTATGTTTTCGAACTATAACGGACTAGAGGTAACAGGTGAATACGAAATCAGCGAGTGTAACGCAATACTTGTTGATGATAACCGAAATGATATATTCGAAAATGACGGTTCATCTCGTGAAGTGCCTGTGCATTTTTATTATCCGAAGGCTGAGGGTGAGTTTCCACTTGTAATCTTCTCTCATGGTGCTTTTGGATACTATCAGAGTAACTACTCAACCTATGCCGAGCTTGCATCTAACGGCTATATTGTTGTTGCTCTTGACCACCCTCACCATGCATTTTTTACAAAAGACAGCAATGGTAAGATGGTTATAGTTGATACTAAGTTTTTTGAAACTGCTATGAATTTTGCAAACTCTGAATTTATGACTGAAGATGAAGCTCTAGAAATTTCTAAGCAGTGGATGAAGCTAAGAACAGAGGATGAAAACTTTGTACTTGATACTATAAAAGAAGCTAAAGAAAGCAGTAGTCTAAGCGAAAGCTGGGTTACAGATGCTGAAGCTGAGGTTTTGTCTGTTATTTCAATGACTAACACAGAAAAAATCGGACTTATGGGTCATTCTATGGGTGGTGCAACTGCTGTGGCTCTTGGTAGAGAAAGAGATGATATAGATGCAGTTATCGACCTTGATGGTTCAATGCTTAGCGAAATAAAGAGTGTTAATAATGGTGAATTTGAGTATGTAAGCGAGGCTTACACTGTTCCTGTACTTGATTTTAGAAAAAAGTGCGATTATAATGAAATAGAACAGTTAAAAAAGAATAACGGACTAAGTGTAAAGAATAACAGAATAAGTGCTGATGATTACGCTTACAGCTTTGCTTATGTAAATAATTATATTGTTGAAAATGCAGAAAACGGAAAATCAATTGTGTTTGAAAATGCAGGACATATGGATTTTACAGACCTTCCTATGTTTTCACCATTCCTTGGTTCGCTACTTGGTTCAGAGACTGAGGATTGTGAGGAGTTTATGTACACAGTAAATAGTGTTGTTCTTAACTGGTTTGATTATTACCTAAAAGGCGAAGGGTCGCTTAATATACAAGCGAAATATTAAATTATGCTTACTAAAATCACCAAAACAGATAAAACAAAGCCAGAAGTAGTAGAAATTCATTGTCATATAATCTCTGACGAAGTAAAAGAGATTGTAGCCTTTGTAAAATCCCGACAGGGTCAGCTTACAGGAACTATTGATGATAGACAGTTCGAGATACCTGTTGGGGATATTTTCTATATAGAATCAGTTGACAACAAAACCTTTATATATACTCAAAGCAAGGTGTATGAAATAAGGCAGAAGCTTTATGAGCTTGAAGAAATTCTTAAAGAAAAACGCTTTATTAGAACTTCAAAGTCAACACTTCTTAATCTTATGAAGATAAGCTCTATTAAGCCTGCCTTAAACGGAAGATTTACGGCAGTGCTTTGCTCTGGTGAAGAAACCGTGATTTCCAGAAAATATGTGCCTGAGTTTAAAAGGGCATTAAAGGGAGAGAATTAAAATGACATTAAAGGAATTTATAATCGACAAGCTACAGTTGTTTTTCTTTTTAGTAACAATGATACTTTTGGCACAGGTGATTTTAGGTATGGCTATAGAGCCAGATAGAGTGCTTCATTATAAAGATTTAATAGGTACGTTTGCAATGGCAGGGCTTTGTGTTTTACCCACAATTGTGGCTTACTCTAAAAAAGAGCTTACTTTAAAGCAAATGCTTGTAAGAGAGTTTATACAGTTTATACTTGTTGAGGGGATTATGTTGACTCTTGCGATTATCGGGATTGAAAGCTCACCACAAAAGCTTATAAGCGTAATTTCCATTGCAACTGCTACAGCTGTAATATACATACTTGCAATTTTAATAATGTGGTATCGCCAGCATATTGAGTCTAAAAAGCTTACAGAGCTTTTAAAGAAAATGCAGAATCTATAATTTGGTTAATTAAAAAAGCTTGTAGAGTATAGAAGGTTACCTTAACCAAGCACTAATTAATATTTGTTAAGTAAATTGTAAGGAGAGGGTTATCGTGATAAAAAGTGATAGTAAAGATAAATTAAGAATAATAATGTACTTAGCAATTGTTTTTGGAGTTTATTATACTTTTTGGCTGATTGCAAGTATTTTACCATCATACGAAGCTAAAGTGGTTTATAATATTTTGCAACTTCCACTTGTATTTATGACTATACCAGTAGTGGCTACGCTTATAACCAAAAAGGTTACTAAGGATAAATCAAAGCTTAATTTTAGCTTAAAGGTATTGAAAAATAAAAGAATGTTTTTCTTTTCGGCTGTAATTCCTGTTATTTTGGTGTTTATGGGAGCTATTATTTTCTATCTTGTATTTCCACAGGATTTAGATTTAAATGCTACATATATTTCAGATAACTTTGCAGTCTTTGGTGCTCCGTCAGAAATAGAGCTTGATGTGCCGGCTTTACTTATGGTAGGTTTGGGTGTTTGTGCTGTTTCATCAGTTTGTATTCCTTCGTGGTTTTTTGCATTAGGAGAAGATATAGGATGGCAAGGGTATTTTTTACCACTGTTGTGTAAGAAAATGCCTGTTAAAATGGCAGTGATATTAACTGGTGTTTTATGGGGGTTAGGTCACGCACCTCTAATTTATTCGGGTGTGAATTACGGCTTGGATTACGCAACAGCTCCTTATGGTGGAATTGCTATGATGATTCTGTTTTGCGTAACTGTAGGAGTTTGGATGTCGTATGTAACACTTAAAACCAACAATTGTATGTACGCTTCTATTATACATGGCTCTGTGAATATTATAGGTGAATCACCTGTGTTTGTGTCGTTATCTTCACAAAGCACTTTGCTTGGACCAAATCCGTCAGGAATTATTGGTATGAGTGTGCTTTTGATAGGTGCTATAATTCTTATTTTGAAAATGCCAAAAACACAATTTGAGCAAAATTTCTAAATGTATATTTTAACATATAAACACAATAACACACCTGTTTACATGCAGGTGTGTTATTGTGGTAATTTAATATTCAGTTAATACTAATCAATTGTTTAAGTAAGATTTAAATGATATAGTTTTAGTGTAATAAGAAGAGAGGTAGAGAAAAAATGCAGATTATAAATTATTTTGAAAGCGATATAAAGCAAGAGCTTTTAGAAAAAATTAAAGCTGTTGATTGGTCAGCAGCAAAATTTCTTGTGGAGCTGTTGAGTGAAAACAGGTTTTATGAAATGCTTGGTGGAGAGGGAGATTTGTATCTTCTTATGGACGGTAACAGCCTTGTGTCGTTCCTTACACTAACTCGTCAAGACACAGTAAGAGATGAGAGTATGTTTCCTTGGGTTGGCTTTGTTTATACAGTGCCAGAATATCGTGGTAACAGATATTCTGAAAAGCTGATGAAGCACGCAGAAAACGAGGCAATAAAAAAGGGCTTTGATAAGGTTTATGTTGCTACAGACCATTTTGGACTTTACGAAAAATTTGGCTATGAGTATCTTGAAAATCGTGTAGGCTATTGGGGCGATGACAACAGAGTTCTTTATAAAGCGTTAAATAATAAGGAGAAGACTATGAATATTAAAACAGACAGACTAATAATTACAGAATTTACAGCTGATATGGTAGAGGCTGTACATCTTAATTCTCTTGATGAGGATAATAGAAAATTTAACCCAGACGAGGTTTTTGAAACTATCGAGGACGCTCAGGGTGTAGTTGACTTTCTTATGAGCGTATACAAAAACGGTGATGGCCCTTTGGTGTACCCGGTTTTACTTCTTGATGGTACTAATATTGGCTATGTTCAAGCTGTACCAATGGAAGATGACAAATGGGAGATTGGATATCACATTGGCAAAGCATATACAGGCAAAGGATATGCTACCGAAGCTGTAAAAGCCTTTTTGCCAGTTATTATGCCAAAGCTTGGAATAACAGAAATGCTTGCTGTTTGCGTGGCAGAAAACGAAGCCTCTGTAAAGGTTTTAGAGAAATCAGGCCTTGTAAAAGAGTTTGAGGGTATGGGTAGCTATCAGGGTGAAGATAGAGAGATTTGCAAATTTACTTATTATTTATCTTAAAATGAATTGGTAGCTAATACTGATTGATGTTAAAAGAGCGATTTTATGTTTAAGCTTGCACAGCTCTATGTAAATGTGATTTGTTGATTATAATAGAATAGTGTAAAATTAAAGCAGATGCTATGTTGTGTAGCGTCTGCTCTTTTTATACCAGAGTGCTTCACCTAGAAGTAACATAAAATGATTTTTTGTGGTAAAAAGCTTTAAAAACGAAAAAAATTATGATAAAATTAAAAAAATACCTTGCGTAATGTATTGCTTGTGACGCTACGTAATGCTATATACTAGCGTTGAAAAGGAGGAGAAAAGGCTATGTCTAAATACACAACAGGAGAAATCGCAAAGCTCTGTGGAGTTTCAGTAAGAACAGTACAATATTATGATACTAAAAATCTTTTAGTTCCTAGCGAGCTTACAGAGGGTGGTCGCAGACTATATAATGATGACGACCTTAAAATGATGAAGATTATCTGCTTTCTTCGTGAGGCAGGATTTCCTCTTAAAAGTATAGATGCTTTACTTTCAGATGAAAACACCGAAAACATTATTTCTGTTTTGCTGGAGCAACAGGAGCAGGTACTTAAAGAAGAAATTCAAGAGCGAGAAAAACAGCTTTCTATTATCGAAAGCATTAAAAGCGAAATGAAAGAGATTGAAAGCTTCTCTGTTGAATCCATAGGAGATATAGCATATTTTATGAAAAACAAAATGGAACTTAGAAAATTGAGAATGATACTTGTTCTAACAGGTACACCGATAACTACATTCTTTTGGGTAGCTCTTATACTTGGCTTTACAATGGGTATGTGGTGGCTATTTGCTGTTGTACTAGTTGTTCAGATTGTATATGGCATTTGGGTAACGAATTATTACTTTAGCAGGGTTGCGTACATCTGCCCAGAATGTCACGAGGTTTTCAAGCCAAGCTTAAAGGAGGCAATTTTTGCATACCATACACCAAAAATGCGTCGCTTAACCTGCCCTAATTGTAATCACAACGGTCTTTGTATTGAGGTGTTTGCAGAAAGAGAGGCTTTGAATAATGACTAAACTATTGGCTAAAATTAAGAAACCTTTATTGTTTGCTGTTTCACTTTTACCTATAGCTATCATTGGTGGCTTTTTTACAGGACGTTATATGATTGATACATTATCACCAGAGGCTTTGCAGGAAGTAGTGGCACAGGTTGGTGATTTAAATATGCTGACAGTTGTTACAATGGTGCAGACTATTACATACGCTTTAGTATGTGGCTTTTTTGGATATCTTATTACAGATAAGATTGGACTAATCAAGCCTTTTAAATTTAAAAGCAAGGGTGTTGTAGTTGCTTTAATTTTTGGTGTATTCACTGGTGCATTGCTGGGTGTTGACCATTTTACAATTGGTGCAAAATACATAGAGATTCAAACTGCAAATATAAATGGTTTTACTCTTAATGGCGTAATCGCATCGATTTTTTATGGTGGTATTATCGAAGAGGTTATGTTAAGATTTTTCTTTATGGCTCTGCTGGCTCTTATCATCTGGAAGCTGTTTTTCAGAAAGTATACAGCCGATAATATACCACAGAAGGTGTATATTATAGCAAATGTTGCTGCGGCTCTTGTATTTGCAGCAGGACACCTTCCAGCAACAATTGGCATTTTTGGTGCATTAACACCAATAATAGTTATAAGATGCTTTGTACTAAATGGTTTGGGTGGTTATCTTTTTGGTGAGCTATTCAGAAAGCACGGTATTGGCTACTCTATGATTGCTCACGCTACAGCTCATATTGCTAAGTTTATCATCTTTGCAATCTTTATTTAATACTAGTAATTATCAAACGGTTGTGTGTGTCACAGCCGTTTTGTTTTTGTCTTAAAATTTACTATGTTGCTTTTTGTGCCGTATTTTTGTAACTTATGTAAGGTGTAACGCAACTTGTGTGTGTTGATATTGAAAAAATATTTTTAAGTAATATAATAGCCATAGTAGCTACAATATATAAACGGAGGGACAGTTTTGGAGATAAAGCTTATAGAAAATAAAACACTCAATGACACAAGGGTGACCATTGAGTGCAAAGAGGCTGATGAAAAGATATTTAAGCTTATGAGTGCTATAAAAAGCCTTGAAAGTAACGAAAAGCGAATTGTAGGACTTAGCGATAATGACACATACTGTATAGAGCCAAACGATGTTTTTTACTTTGAATCAGTCGAGCGAAAAACCTTTTGCTATACAAAAAGTGCAGTATATGAAACTGAGCTTAAATTGTACGAAACATTAGAAGGCTTTAGCAAAGCAGATTTTATGAGAGTTTCAAAGTCTTGTGTAATAAATCTGAACCGAATAAAATCAATAAGACCAGATTTTGGTGGTAAGATACTTGCGACAATGCAAAACGGTGAGCGAGTTTATGTGTCAAGACAATATGCGTTAGAACTAAAAAACAAACTTGGAATTGGAGGTAAAAAATAATGAAAGAGAAAATGAGAATTTTTATGAAGAGATTACCACAGGAGGTTGCACACATATTTTCGATTATGATGGTGGTGTTCTTTGCAACAGCACTGATGAATGGTGTAGAAAGTGTTTCTGTGTATAAAATTGGTCAGCTTTTAGGAATTGCTGTATTGGGTGGAGTATTGATATTAATTGCTTTTAGCGATATATTTATCAAAAAGGTTTCATATATAGTGCGACTTTGCGTGTTTATTGTACCGTTCTTTTTTGTTACACTACTATTTGCCGTAGCATTTTCGTGGTTTAACATATCCAACATTATAACATGGGTTTGGTTTATCAGTATTTTTCTTTTCTGCTTTGCACTTAGTATTGTAATTTATTTAATAACAACAAAAATAAAAGGCAAAGAGTATACAGAAAAGCTGATTGAATATCAGAATAAAAATAAAGATGATGTAACTATGTATTAAAGTATAGTTAGACTTTAGTTGAATATAGATAAGACAGCAAATTATAAGTTAGAATAAACAGATAAAAAGGCTTACATTAATCTATGGTGTCAGAATGAATTGCTGAAAAAACCATGGTTAAGCTCTGGGCTAGATTTTATATAAGAATGATAGACACAATGGTATGGTGAGAATTTTTTCAAAATGTTATAATAACAGCGACAAAAGCTTGGGTTTATTTATAAAAATAGAGTAGACAGATGTGTCTAATTCGCATAAATACACCATTTCTCACTTTGTGTCGTTTAAAAAAGAAAAGGTAAGTGATAATCTGGTTGCGAAAGGGGAGCTAGGTATGGACCAAATAAAGATAGGTTCTTTTTTGAAAGAATTAAGAAAAGAAAAAGACCTTACACAAGGTCAATTAGCAGAAAAAATAAATGTTTCAAATCGTTCAGTTTCTCGTTGGGAAACAGGAAGTACCTTACCAGATATAAGTATTCTTATTGAGTTATCAGAGTTTTATGAGGTTGATATTAAAGAAATTATAAATGGCGAACGAAACACCAAGGATATAAAAGAAGAGGATATAGGAGAAGAGTCCGAAGAATTGATGACGCAGGTTGTTGATTATACCAGTAAGGATAAAGAGATGATTCTTAAAGAAATTAAAAAATATTCTGGTGTGGCGTCGGTTGCTCTTTTTGTGGGTTATACATTATCTGCGTTTGATTATGCAAACAGATTTAGCTTTGTTACCGAAACACTATTTTATATTTCATTGATTTTTATAATTTCGGTTTATTTAGTTAGCAGTGGAAAAGCCATGGAGATGAGAAAAAATAATTCTAAAGCCAGAAAGAAGTTAATTTTATTGTTTGCAGCCTTACTGATAGCAACTATTGCTTTAGCTTTTTATGCTTTATACTAATACCTATTTAAACACTAGACAACTTGTCGGCAGAATTTACTCAGCACATCGTCCTTCTCCTTGACAAGCGTCAGCTTGCCTGAGTCG
>JAZSEI010000116.1:0-14271 GCA_045531635.1 Acutalibacteraceae bacterium | reverse complement strand
AAAATCCCACGATGGGCTTTGCCCCTCGACCCCAAAAGCCTTTAAAAAGGCTTTACCCAAACTTTAAGTTTGGGTTTGTGCTAATCTTAACTCCTCGATAAATTCCAATTTATCAATCAAATAATCGGAGTGTATTTATATGGTAGAAAATTTAACACAGCTTAAGGATATATGTAGTGGCTGTCAAAAGTGTGAGCTTGCAAAAACACGCACTAACCTTGTTTTTGGTGTAGGTGTTGAAGATGCCGAGGTTATGTTTATTGGTGAAGGACCTGGCGAAAACGAGGATTTACAGGGTGAACCATTTGTTGGCAGAGGTGGACAGCTACTTGATAAAATGCTTAATGCAATTGATTTAGACAGACACAAAAACATTTATATAGCTAATATGGTAAAATGCCGACCACCAAAAAACCGTGACCCATTGCCAGATGAGCAAGAGCAATGCATAAATTGGCTTAGAAATCAGGTTAAAATTATAAAACCTAAAATAATTGTTTGCCTTGGCAGAGTTGCTGCTACAAGGCTTATAAAAAGCGATATGAAGATTACAAAGGAGCATGGTATTTTCTTTGAGAAAAACGGGGTAATTATGATGGCTACCCTACACCCTGCTGCTTTACTTCGCAACCCTAACAATAAACCAGGAGCCTTTGAGGATTTTCAAAAGCTAAGAGAGAAAATCAAAGAGGTTTGCACTCATACTTATACCGATTAATAAAGTGATATGAGGTGTAAAAATGAATTTTCTAAAGGATTTATTTAATCAAAAAAAGAATACAGCAAGCTCAACCGAACCTGTTGCTACTATTCGAAACGAAGCTTCAAATCCTAAAGTAGTACCGAAAGGACATATATACGCTATAACCGAAACTCCAAACATAAACGAGCTATCAGACCAAAGCAAAAACAGATTCCCTGAAAAGGTGCTAGAAATGCTAATGCGTGCTGGCTGGTATGAGGGTAGAAAAATAGATGTTACCAAACAGCTTGAGCGTTACAAAGAAGCTGGCTTTGAAACATTTGATATTTTGCCAAAGTTTCTAGAAGAATTTGACAAGATTACCTTCCAAAAATATTCAACCTTTCAAAATGAGAAATACCACGCATTAAGAGGAGAAGATTACGGACAAAGTCGCTACAATTACTTTGACGCCGAAAAGGCTATCTCTATTAATAAAACCCAACACGACAGACACAGTGCCAGATATAAAGCTATAGCTAAAGCAATTAAGGAAAAATTTGTGCCTATTGGTCAGGACCAATATCAGAACATCTTTTTTCTTACAGAGTCAGGCAAAATATATGGCAACGGGTGGTACTCACTAAAACGATTGGGCGTAACAATTGATGAGGGTGTTTCTCATCTTATTCATAACGACTGGAACACCTGTGAACTGAGTGTTATAAATCAAGACTTAGACATTCTTTCTACTGATGAAATAATATCTAAGGGTGAATATTGCGAAAATGAGCCTGATATCAAGGATTTTGAGGCTAATGCAATTAACTCTGGTAGAACAAATTACATTAGGTATTCAAAATATAGTAATGGCAATATAAAGCATTATTATCATATTTCAGCAAATGAAACATCAAGTGCTCTTAATCGTAAATACACCTACAAGGTTACATATTATGAATCTGGTAAATTAAAAACTTATACCATCACAAAGGTAAATGATAAAAATATAAAAACCTACGAATGGTATATACATGGCGAAATAAAATCAATTATAGAGTATTCTAATAATAATTATATAACCTATATAAATTATGCTGAAAATGGTGCTTTTATCGAGAGAATATCTGAAGAAAAAAAGTATCTTGGTAACTATGTTCAAGCTAAACATAAAACTAGCCGAAATGGCACTGGTGCAATCAATGCTATAAAAGAGCTTATTAAGAAATTTGATAATTCTCTTAATAAAAAATCAGAGCAAATTACATCTACTCAAGCTGAAAAAGCAGTTGAGTCTATCGATACTGCAAAAGAAGTTGAAAATACCAATACTGTAAAAGCAAACGAAACTACTCAAGCTGTAAAAGCTGTTGAGTCTACCGATACTGCAAAAGCAGTTGAAAATACCAATACTGTAAAAGCAAACGAGGCTACACACGTTGTAAAAACAGTTGAAGATACTAATACTGTAAAAACAACTAAGGCTACCAGCTCTGTAAAGACAACTAAAACACCAGACATAACTAAACTATCAGATGAAAGCAAAAAGAGATTTTCTGAACAAGCGATGGAAATGCTATCGCTTGCAGGCTGGTATGAGGGCAGAAAAACAGACGTTGCACAACAGCTTGAATATTACAAAAAAAGTGGCTTTGAAACATTTGATATTCTGCCAAAGTTTCTGGAGGAATTTGGCCAGCTTTATTTAAAAAGCTATTCAACATTTCGTATGGAAAAAAGCTATGAAGCAAAGGGCGAATATTACAAACCAATGTCTCACTACTTTGATGCAGAAAGAGCTGTGCAGTGTAAAAAAGATGAATACGCCACACCTCTTGCTCAATGTAAAGCTATAGCTGACGCAATAAAAGAAAAATGTGTGCCTATTGGCCAAACCCAATATAAAAACATCATATTTCTTACAGAGTCCGGCAAAATATATGAAGATGCTTACTCACTAAGACGATTAGGCGTAACCATAGACGAGGGTATTTCTTGTATTATTAATGATAGTCAAAACAGCTGTAAACTGTGTATTCTTAATCAAGACCTTGGTATTCTTTCTAATGATGAAATAATATCTAACGGTAAATATTCTGAAAACGAGCCTGATATTAAGGATTTTGAAATGAATGTAATTGATTCTGGCAAAAAAGATCATATTATTTATTCAAAGTACAGCAACGGCAATATAAAGCATTATTATCAGATTACATCAGAAATCACAAATAACACTACTGATTATCAATACGTTTATAAGGTTGAATATTATGAATCTGGTAAATTAAAAGCTTATACATTTACACCGGTAAAATTAAATCATATGCACACCTACGAATGGTATGAGAATGGCGAGATAAAGTCTGTTATAGATTATTATCGTAACGAGGTTATCGCTTATAAAAATTATGACGAAAACGGTGCTTTTATAAAAAAAGAAATCAAGCATAAAAAATACAGCAGTAGCGATTTTTATAATCAAAAGAAAGATAAAGCTTCAAACCAAAACACAGCTACACAAGCTGTAAAAACAACTGAAACACCAGACACAACTAAGCTATCAGACGAAAGCAAAAAGAGATTCTCTGAAGATGTGCTTGAATTGCTATTGTTTGCAGGCTGGTATGAGGGTAGAAAAATAGATGTTACCAAACAGCTTGAGTATTATAAGGAGTGTGGCTTTGAAACCTTTGATATTCTGCCAAAGTTTTTAGAGGAATTTGACCAGCTTTCTTTAACAACATTTTTTGATTATAAACAAAAGAAAAAGCAAGCATTAACAGACGAGGAATACAGAAAAGGCATCTTCGACAAATTTGATGCATTAGCACCTATGCACCTTAAAAAACATGACTACGAAGAATTAATGAGCCGATACAAAGCTGTAGCTGACGCAATTAAAGAAAAATGTGTACCTATAGGTAAAGATAGAGCCAATTATCATATTTTCCTTTCAGAATCAGGTAAGCTTTACAGAATTTCCTCCTCACCAATACGATTAGGCGTAACTATCGAAGAGGGTATTTCTTGTATTATTGATATCGATAGAACAAATAGCTGTAAGGTGAGTATTCTGAATCAGGAGCTTGACATTCTTTCTGAGGGTGAAATAACATCAATCGGTGAATATTCTGACAACGAACCAGACATAAAGGATTTTGAAATTAATTCAATTGCTTTATGCAAAAGCAACTCATTCAAAACAAATCACATTATTTATTCTAAGCACAATAATGGTAATATAAAGTATTATTATCAGCTTACATCAACAATATTAAACAACATTATCAATTTCAGATATGTTTATAAGGTTACATTCTATAAATCGGGCAAGTTAAAATCTTATACCGAAACCATGGTAAATAAAACAAATATAACAACCTACGAATGGTATGAGCATGGCGAAATAAAGTCGATTATAGAGTATGATAATAACAAGCGTATTACCTATAAAAATTATGCTGAAAACGGTGCTTTTATAGACAAAAAAAACAAGTCAACAAAGTACAGCAACAGTGATTTTTATAATCAGGAGCAAGCTAAGAAAGAAGATAAAAGCACAGCTACCCTAGCTAAAAAAGAAATCTATACCCCAAGCACAGACAATCTGTCAGACGAAAGCAAAAACAGATTCTCTAAAAAGACTCTTGAAATACTTTTACGTGCTGGCTGGTATGAGGGTAGAAAAATAGATGTTACCACACAGCTTGAATATTATAAAAAATGTGACTTTGAAACATTTGATATTCTGCCAAAGTTTCTTGAGGAATTCGACAAGCTTTATTTCAAAAAATATGATGTATTTCAGATTGAGCAAAGGCACGAATCAAGAGGAGAGAAATACAAAGCAAAAGCCTACAGCTATTTTGATGCAACAAAGAATAGACATATGACTCAATACGAATACTACACCGGTATTGATCAATGTATGGCTATAAGTGAAACAGTCAAAGAAAAATGTGTACCTATTGGTCAAGACCAATCTAATAACACAATTTTCCTTACTGAGTCAGGCAAAATATATTTAAACGGTCACTTTCCAAAACGATTGGGTTCAACTATTGATGAGGGTATTAATTCTCTTATTGATAACGATTACAACAGCTATGATTCACGTATTCTGAATCAGGACTTAGGCATTCTTTCTGCTGATGTAATAGTCGCAAAGGGAAAAAAGTCTGGTTATGAGCCTGAAATCAAAGATTTTGAGATTACTGTAATTAACCTTGGCAAAAAGAATTACATTATGTATTCAACGTATAGTAATGGCAATATAAAGCACTATTATCAGTACAAAACACATGTACAGCGTTTTATGGAATACAAATATGTTTATAAGGTTACATTCTATGAATCGGGCAAGTTAAAATCTTACACCGAAACCAAGGTAAACAGCACAGATATAACAACCTATGAATGGTATGAACACGAAGCTTTAAAGTCTGTTATTGAGTACCATCGTAACAATTCTATAATCTGTAAAAGCTATGATAAAAATGGTGATTTCATAGATAGAACATCTAAGAAAGAGCAGTATATTACTAATGATGTTTATCTTAAAAGAGAAGCTGATAAAAAGCCTGATGCTCTTGTATTTTATACAGATAAGGCTATTAAATCTAAAATCGTGCCAAAGGGCCATAAGTATGCTATAGATGAAATTCCAGATACAAGCAAACTATCAGCAAAAAGTAAGCAGAGATTCCCTAAAACAGTTCTGCAAATGCTGATGCGTGTTGGCTGGTATGAGGGCAGAAAAATAGATGTTACAAGTCAGCTTAAACGCTATGAGCAATGTGGCTTTGAAATATTTGATATCCTTCCAAAGTTCCTTGAAGAATTTGACAAGCTTTATTTCTGCAGTTATAGAACCTTTAACAGTTATCGAGATGCAAAATTAAAGAATGAGTACACCTATGACTCACCAACCAGAGATTATTTTGATGCTGAAAAAGCTATGTACATTGATGAAAAAAGGTTTAATACACCAGAAAAAATAAAAACCATAGCTAACAGCGTTCAGTATACTGACCTTGCCGAAGAAATTAAAGAAAGATTTGTGCCAATCGGTCAGGCTTATATGAACCTTTATCTTACAGAGTCTGGTAAGATGTATATGGATGTTGGCCCACTTGAACGAATTGGTGTAACTATTGAAGAGGGTATTACGCACCTTATCGATAGTACCCGTGGTGGTTGTCCTGCATATATTATAAACAAAGATTTACACATTCTTTCTGCTGATGAAATAACAGCAAAGGGTGAATATTCTGACGACGAACCTGATATCGAAGTATTCAATAATATATTTGCTGAGAAAAAGGATTACATTATGTATTCAAAGTATAACAACGGCAATATAAAGCATTATTATCAGTTAATAACACATGAAGATACTTTTCATAAGTATCAGCCAGTTACCAAGGTTACATACTATGAATCGGGTAAGTTAAAAAGCTACACCCGTACAACTGTAGGTGAAAAAGATACAAGCACCTACGAATGGCATGAAAACGGAGAGATAAAGTCGATAATAAACTATGGTAACGCTGGAAGATCACATCGAAAATTTGATGAAAACGGTGCTTTCATATGCTAAATTAAACATCTGTCAACAAGATATCATGTTTAATTTTGTGGCTATATTTTTATTATATGCTGTATCAACACTTTACATTTACCCGATTATAAATTATAATAAGTAATAATGACTATTTTTAAGGATTGGTAAAATTATGGTACAATTTGAAGAATTAAGGCTTGAGCTTGAACGCACAAAGCCTGAAATTGACGACCTTGCTGATGCTCTTGGCTTAAAGGCAATGGAGTCTGAAATTCAACAGCTTGAAAACAGAGCGACCGAGCCTGGATTTTGGGACGATATGGAGAAATCTCAGGTTATTCTACAGCGTACAAGTGCCTTAAAAAATAAGGTAGAGGGCTATAACAGCCTTGTTGCAAAATACGAGGACGCACTTGCTTTGATTGAGCTTGCAAACGAGGACGAGGATTTGTCTTTACTTGAGGAGGCTCAAAGCGAGGTTGACGCAATAAAAGAAAGCCTAGAGAAACAGCGTTTGCAAACACTGCTAACAGGCGAATACGACAGCAAAAACGCTATTCTTACCTTCCACGCTGGTTCTGGTGGTACAGAGGCTCAGGACTGGGCAGAAATGCTTTATCGTATGTACAACCGTTGGGCAGAAAAAATGGGTTTTAAGGTTAAAACACTAGACTATCTTGACGGTGACGAAGCAGGCTTAAAGAGTGCTGTAATTCTTATAGAGGGCTTAAACGCTTATGGCTACCTAAAAAGTGAAGCCGGTGTACACCGTTTGGTAAGAGTTTCTCCATTTGACTCATCTGGTAGAAGACACACTTCTTTCTCATCACTTGAGGTTATGCCAGAAATCGACGATAACATTCAGGTAGACATCAACCCAGAGGATATTAAAATGGACGTTTACCGTGCAAGTGGTGCAGGTGGTCAGAAGGTAAATAAAACTTCATCTGCTGTAAGACTTACACATATTCCAACAGGTATTGTTGTTGCTTGTCAGGTAGAGCGTAGCCAGCACCAAAACCGTGAGGTGGCTATGAAAATGCTTATGTCAAAGCTTATGGAAATTAAAGAGCGTGAGCATTTAGACAAAATCGAAGACATCAAGGGTGTACAAAAGGAAATCACATGGGGTTCACAGATTCGCTCTTATGTATTTATGCCTTACACACTTGTAAAGGACCACCGTACAAGCTTCGAAACAGGTAACATCAGTGCTGTAATGGACGGTGACATTGATGGCTTTATTAACGCTTACCTAAAAGCACTAAGCCAGAATACACTTGAAAACAATAATACAGATATGTAAAAATTTAAATCAAGCTGTTGTTTATTGCAACAGCTTGATTTTTTATTTTGTCATTTTATTTTGTCATAATAAAATTAATATCTTATAAATATATCTTTTAAAAACTTGAGCAGACTGTTGTGTTATGATACAATAAGCTTATACGGAGGGGTTATCTATGGAAAATATTATTTCAGATACAAAAATATTTCATATTAACAAAAGCAAGGCTGAAAATTTTGCAGACAGTATTATGTACTACGATAAATACGGTAAACCACAACAAATCGACTTAGATATATGTGCAGAAAACTATCAGCATGAGCATAACACTACCTCTACCAACTGTGTTGGTGAAAGAGATATAACTGAAGGGTATTTTCTTCTATATACAAGTGGAATAAAAACCAGAATTGTTTTTAAAAGAAAATATGTATGGAATTTAAGAAAATTTTATCTTTTAAGTGGCTCAAAAAACAAGCGTTTTCACCAGCTACAAAGCTTATTACAGCAAAGCAAATACTCAACACTGGATTTGTCTTAAAATAGATTTATAGGAGAATAATAAATGGCTGATTTAAAATTGTTTAGCATTAAAGATACTGTAACAGAATTACATTCTAAACAGGTAACTTTAGAAAAAGATTTACAAAATCTTCTTGAAAAAAATATGTATACTTTTTTTGGAGTAACTTTTCTAAAATCTGAATATAAAATTACTAATGGAAGAATGGATAGCATTGGTATTGACGAAAATAACTGTCCTGTTATTTTTGAATATAAGCGTAGCTTGAACGAAAATGTTATTAATCAAGGTTTATTTTATCTTGATTGGCTTCTTGACCACAAAGCTGATTTTAAGCTATTAGTAATGGAGGTATTAGGTCAAGATAAGGCAGATAATATTGATTGGAGTATGCCTTGTGTAATATGTGTTGCAAATGATTTCACTAAATTTGATGAACACGCCGTAAAACAAATGCAAAGGAATATAAAGCTCGTACGCTATCGCAAATTTGGCGAAGAACTAATTGCTTTTGAACATTTAAATGCCCCGCAAGTACAGCCGATTATAGATGACACTCCATATCAACCTGTAAAAAGGCATAATTGGAAAGAAAAAACATTTAAAGATTATTTTGCTATAGCTGGTGAAAATCGTCAAGACTTATTTTACTCAATAAGAGATTATATACTTTCATTAGGTGATGATATAACAGAAAACCAATTAAAGTATTATGTAGCTTTTAAAAAATCTAAAAATGTAATTTGTGCTGAAGTATACCAATTTGCAATAATACTACATCTAAAACTAAATCCAGCTACAGTAAATCTTGTTCCAGAATTTATTGAAGATGTTAGCACAAAAGGACATTGGGGTACAGGAAATTTAAGAATAATAATAAAAAGCAAAGAGGATTTTGAAAAAGCACAATCACTTATTGACAGAGCGTATAATGAAAACTAACCATTTTCTAATCAAGGTGAGATTATGATATTCAAAAATAAATTTCTAAAATTAAATATGGGATTGGTTAATGAAAACTTTGCTATAGTTAAGCTTAAGGACATTAAACTTTGGCGAAAACGAGGGTTTAAATATATTATGTTCTACCCTATCTTTGGTTACATTCCTAAGCCTACAGAGATAATTATGCTTGGCAAGCCACAGAAAATAAAAGAATTTGGTTTAGAAAAATTTAAGGGCTGTAAAATCATTGATATTTGTACCTGTTGTGGTACGTACGTAATGGGTGGCCCTGGATTTGTGGGATTTAAATTGCAAGGGGATTCTGGCATTAGATGGCTTACATATTGTGTATGGTCGGCTGGTTTTAAAATTCTATACGACAACAGAGTTTTAGAATCTAACAGTGACGATGCTAAATATTATAAGCCTTGGATTAATCCTGATGACACAGAAAATAGTCAAAAAGCATTAAAGCAAGCTTTAAGCGATATTACAATACAAGAAATAAAACTTAGCGACAATGAGCTTACTATAACAATGCTTGATAGCTCTGCAAATCCTCACCAAATTTATGCTTGCAAAAAATCAAACAAATTCCCACCTTTAGGTAGTAAAAAGGGTAACGCTTATGATAACGGTACAATTGGCGACTACTGGCTTGTTTCTTACGATGGTAGTGAATTTAAGATTTAATTACAAAAACTTTATACTTACAAAAAGCTTAGTATCAGAGCAAAATCTGGTACTAAGCTTTTTATTTGTAATATAAATAGTTTTTGGTATTTAAGCTACACCTACAACCCCTATATAAGCAGATAAACCAGTGCAAGCATCAAGCCTGCGTCAGTTTTTTCTGTACTTAACAGAATAAGTAGCATTAATATAAGACTACGCTCTTTATCTTGAAAAATCGAATCAAAAAAGCCTAACTGAGAGCTTGCAGTGCCATTACCTGTATTACTATTACAGATATTGTTATTACAGATATTGTTATTACAGCTATTTTCATTACAGCTACTACTATTACTATTACAGCTATCTGTACTGCTATGTAATGCTACAGAGGCTTGCTTTTGTGGGGGATTTTGCTGTTGGATTTGCTCGTTTGGTAGCCTTGGTTTACCCCTGCTTTGCATTTCTTGCATTCTGCGTACAGCCTCTTGTTGCATTTTATCCATTTCTTCGCCGTATTTTCTCATACATACAACTCTCCTTTAAAAGTTAAGTTGCTTAATAACAGGCAGAATTTTAATCAGCTGTAATATCTTTTCAGCCTCGTCAAGCTTTGCCCTACGCTCTTCGCATAAAAAAGGTCGCAGTGCATTTAAAAGGCGTGTTGTATCGTCGTCTTGCTTTATGTTAGACAGCAACGGCATAATTTTCATTACCATATTAACAGTGTCATCAGATAACGACGGCAACCCCGACTTTACTGGCTCGGTGTGCTGCGTGGGTGCTTCTTCTGCAGATGGTAAAAGCAAATTTTTAAGGCTCATAATTTGCTCCATTGCCTGAGGGTCGCTTAACAGCTGACCAATTTTACCCGTTATATCCTCCATTCTACTTATCTCCCATCAATTTTTTTAGCAAGGCTTGTGCCTGTGGAGTTTTTAACAGCTTTTCTGTCTTTTCCTTATCATTTAAAATTTCATTAATTTTATTAGCTTGTTTTGGGTTCATATTATTAAGAACTTTAGACATATCTCCGTTTTGCATATTTTGTTTTAGCTTTTCAGGACTTTCACCCAGCCTTTGTGAAAGTGAATTTAAAATATCTTGCATCTGTTTTTCTTTTTCTGTCATAAAAACACCACCTTTAGCTAATCTCTGTTTATACTATAAAATATATTGACAAGAATATTTTGTGCAGAATATATCCATCAGCAACTTTTATGTCAAATACCATTCGTTTAAATAGAGATTAGTATTTATATAGCATTATTATGAAAAGTAGTGTATAATTATGATAAAAAATTTTAAGGAGGTTAATTTATGAGAGCTCTTGTTATATCTGATATTCATGGTGACTATTCTAATTTAAACAGTATTCTTCTTTCGCAAAGCAAAGCCGAGGTTGTATTCTTTTTAGGTGATGGAGAAGAAGACATAGAAAGAATCAAACTCAACTTCCCTAATAAAATGTTTGTAATGGTAAAAGGAAATTGTGACTGGGGTAGCAAATTACCTGTAGAGCAGTTTTTCACACTAGAGGGCAAAAAAATAATGCTCACACATGGTCACACCTATGATGTAAAGCTAACCTACAACAGAATAATCAACAATGCAAAATACAACGATTGTGATGTGCTTTTATTCGGACATACTCACAATCCTATAACATTATATGAAGACGGCTTATATATTATGAACCCTGGTAGTGCCTATGGATATAATGCAACCTACGGTACACTTGACATTACACCACAGGGTATTGTTACAAATATTATTAATGTAAAATAATTTGTTATTAATAGCTTATACAATAAAAGGAGTTTAAATGTGAATTAATGCTCACATTTAAACTCCTTTTTACAATAGACCTGTTCGATAACTGGAAAAATGTCGTATGGACGAGTAATTTTTTCGTCAGACAACGACAATTTTTCGCAGTAATACTGCATGTATTTCAAGAAAAATTGGCTAAGTATGACGGAAAAAGAACCATTCAGACGGCGTTTTGGAGGTTATCGAACAGGTCTAATAATAATTATTCAGTATATTACTTCAATATTATCTGTATCTTCACTGCGTAACGCAATTATTGCTCCTCTTATTTCGTAAGCATATAAATTACCAAACGGGCTTTTTTGCACTACCTCTACCTTTGCCCCATTGGTAAAGCCTAAATCTAATAAGCGTCTGTGGTGAGTTCCCTTTGATAAAAGCTTTTTTATTACACACTTTTCTCCTAAGGGTACACTTGTTAGTAACTTTGTTGATTTTCTCAATGCATATCACCATACTTTAAACATATAAGCCTATTAATACACTATATGACGCAAACAATAGTTGTGTTACCTATAACCCGACTAGTAACCTATTAGTATCAGATAAAACTTGTATACACTTGATATTTTGCTATATAAACACTAAAACAACGGTTTATTAGTGTTTATGCTTGAACTGTTATTGCCTATAACATTAGTAAAATATCGTTGAATATCTTCACGACAGGTTATCTCAAGGTTGCTTTCTTTTATAATATTTTGTGTTGCCAATGGTAAAGAATAAAAATATTCCTTTGCTTCTTTATCAAGACTATTTATATTAGACATATATATCACCTCGTATATAGTATATCCATTTGATTATGTTAAATGTTTTTTCTGTTTACATAATCAATAAATTCTTGCTTTATAGTCTTTAAGCTTCTTTGGCGAATACACACAAACTCACCGTTTAAAAGCTCAAATTGCTTATCTGCATTTTTTATATAGTCCATATTAACAAGATAGCTTTGATGACACCTTAAAAAGCGTTTATCGTTAAGCTCCTGCTCTATGTCGGTAAGTCTTTTATAGATATGATAATTTTCACTATTGCTATGTAAAATACATTTTGAATTTGAGCTTTCTATATATATAATATCATCAAATTTTACCATAACAACTTTTCTTCTTTGTTGTATTTTATAAACACCTACATTGTAGCTCTGAGTTATTTTATCCATAACTATGTTTAGTTTTTCTGGTTTTAAAGGCTTTATTAAATAGCCTGTTGCATCTACCTCATAGCTATCTACAGCAAAATATGTTGTAGAAGTAAGAAAAACTATTTTACCTTTGTAGTTTATTTTATTCCGTAATTTTCTGGCAATATCAATCCCCAATTCATCTTCCATATAGATATCTAAAAAAATTAGATCAAACGATTTTTCGTCTTGAATATCATAAATCAAATTTTTACCACAGGAATATTCAAATACACTGTAGTTAATATTTTTACCTATAAAATAATCAGATAAATAGTCTACTACAATTTCTCTATCAAGCAGACTATCGTCACAAATAGCAATATTCAAATTAACACTCCTAACACTATCTAAAACACACTATCTAAAACACACTAACACACTAACGCTGAATTCATAATTTAACTTGACGATTTCAGCGTAAAACACCTATATAAAAAATATAGAGTATAATACATTTTATGAGCTAAAGCAATAACCAAGTGGAGGTTATTATGTTTATATACTGTTACTCTAAAGAAAAGCTTCACAATCCCGAAGTTGGCAATTATACAGCATTTGCAATATCTGCATATAAATATAATGCAACAGAAAAAACAAGAATAGCTTATTATTCTGATGTTTTTCTTAAAGAGAGTGATGCTAAAAAGTTCATACATTTATGTAATTCTTTAAAGCTTGACCCAGTACATCTTCCACAGTTAATTGAAGATGTAAGCGTGGGTGGTATTAATTGCTTAAGCACATAAACCAAGTGATATTTTACCACACACACAACAAATTATCAAGCTACCCTACACTTGCAAACAACTATCCCCTAAAAAGCAAGGGCAACCACAAATGGTTGCCCTTGTTTTTTTATTTAAATTATTCTGCCTTTGTTGTAGCTTCTGTAGCAACCTCTGTTACAGCTTCTGTTGTAGCTTCTGTAGTTGCCTCTGTTGTTGCAGCTTCTGTTGCTGGCTCTGTAGCAGGCTCTGTTGCCTCTACAGCTGCAGCATCAATCTTCTTGTAGCTAGCATCAAAATACTCTTTTGTGTACTTATCGATCTTTAGCTCTTTATCACAATCTTCAAGTGTTATACCACTAGCTACTGTGAAGAACATAAAATCATCTTCAATTGTATTATCAGATGTAACCTTAAATTCAGTAGACTTAATAGCTATATAAGTAACACCTGCATCCTTGTCACCTTTTCTCATTAGGTTATCATCTTTTTCATAACCATACTGGTCAGATGTACACTCGATACCTGTTGTTAGCTTGTAATAAGCAACCAAGCCGTTTTCGTTTTCTATATCCTTAGGATCATAAACATAAGCGTACTTAACAAGCTCTAAAGTTGGAGTATATTCAAAATCGAATGCGTCAAGATCTCTTGCTTTGCCACTATCGAACTTATATACAAAGCCAGCCATGTCGAAATCGTCCTGAGTTTTATCCTCAACTTCGTCAAGCATTGTATCTGCTATGCTTGAGAAATCAACACCTTCAAGTGTTTCTCTGGCACCTTCTAGACCTTCTACTACAAATTCTTTACTTGTTTCCTTTAATAAATAGCCCTCTTCTTCAAGGTCC
>JAZSEI010000077.1:0-4427 GCA_045531635.1 Acutalibacteraceae bacterium | reverse complement strand
TTTCATCCGAAAGGAAACCTCCAAAACGAATTCTTTTACTTGTACATTTTACTATATAAATAAATAAATGTCAAGGTTTTTTCGCTTAATACTGTATTTTTCACAAATAAATTCGTCAATTTGCAAGATAATCCTTGAGAGTTTTTGATCTTGAGGGGTGCCTGAGCTTGCGAAGAGCCTTTGCCTCTATCTGTCTTATACGCTCACGAGTAACATTAAACTCCTTACCTACCTCTTCAAGTGTTCTTTGACGACCATCAATTAAACCAAATCGAAGAATAAGCACCTTTTTCTCTCGTGGTGTTAGGGTATCAAGTACATTACCAAGCTGTTCTCTTAGTAGTGTATGTGACGCTACATCGGCAGGTGCTGGTGTGTCATCGTCAGAGATAAAGTCACCAAGGTGGCTGTCTTCCTCTTCACCTATAGGTGTTTCAAGAGAAACAGGCTCTTGTGCCACTCTCATTATCTCTCGTACCTTTTCAACAGGCATATCAATTTCTTCTGCAATCTCCTCGGCTGTTGGCTCATGACCATTTGTATGCAATAGCTGGCTTGAAACCTTTTTAACCTTGTTGATAGTTTCTACCATATGCACAGGTATTCTTATTGTTCTTGCCTGATCTGCAATGGCTCTTGTAATAGCTTGTCTTATCCACCATGTAGCATAGGTAGAAAATTTAAAGCCCTTTGTGTGGTCAAACTTTTCTACAGCCTTAATAAGACCTAAATTACCCTCTTGAATAAGGTCTAAGAACTGCATACCTCTGCCTAAATATCTTTTAGCAATACTTACAACCAAACGCAAGTTAGCCTCTGAAAGTCTTTTTTTAGCAGCAACATCATCATTTTTAATTCTTACAGCAAGCTCAATTTCTTCTTCTGATGAAAGTAGTGGTACTCTACCGATTTCTTTAAGATAAACCTTTACAGGGTCATCAATTGCAATGCTGTCGGTTGATACAACATCTACATCTGAATCATCGCCACCGTCAAGGTCTGCTTTTTCCATTTTGCTTATTTCAATATCAGAAATATCTGTAATATCCTCAACTAGGTCCTCTACGATTTCTATACCCTCTTTTTCAAGCTGGTCATACATACGCTCAAGCTGTTCTGGGTCAAAGTCGATTTCGCCCATAATATCGAAAATTTCTTTTGTTGTAAGCTTACCCTGTTGCTTACCTTTTTCAAGAATTTCCTTTAATACTGTTCTTTTGTCTGGTTTTGTAACTGCCATAATTTACATTCCTTTCCCTTATCTCTTAGGCAAAGCACTAAAAATAAAGCATTGCCCTTTTGCTGATTCTTAACCCATCTTCTTAATTATTATATAAAAAGTGTATTTAATTCTCAACAAATCTATTTTACATAATTTGGAGCATAATAAGTATTATATAGCGTCCAATTAATCACTAAGGTTTATTACTTTTTCAAATTTTTAAAATAATCAAGCATATCATCGTCAGACATTTCTGACGGAGCCTTTGCAATTTGCTTTTGTTTCTCAGCTTTAAGCACCTTAATACATTGGTCTAGTGCTTGCTTATGCACTGTTTCTGGCAAAATTGTAGAAACAAAGGCTGTTATATAGCTTAATTCTTCATCGTTAAAGCTTTGCGAAATTGCTGTAAGCGATATATCCTTGCCACTTAAAAGCCTTTCTGAGAGCAATTTATAAACATCACGGTTAAATGCTGTTACAAAGCTTTCGTAGGATAATCTGCTGTTTATGTACTGCCCCATATCGGGGTTGTTTATCATAAAGGCTATAATATATTCTTCAGCTCTTGTTGCTTTAAGATGCTTTGATTTTTCGGGGTTAATTTTATCATGTTTTGCCGAAATATCCTCGGTAATATTATGAAACTCCCTTTTTTGTTGCTGTCGGTTATTAATCCTTACAACCTTATGCATTTGCTGTTCTATAGCTGATTTTTGCACATCTAGCATTTGACTTAGTCGGGTAATATAAATGTCACGCTCAATAGCGTTTGCTGATTGAGCTATTATTTGTATTGCCTCGTTCAAGTAATCAATCTTACCCTGTGGCTGTGACACATTGTGCTTTTCTTTTAGCAAATCAAGCTTATAGTCAATATCGCCAGCACTTCTTTCTAGCAATACTCTGAACATTGCAGGGCCTTTATCGCCGTGTGCCTTCATAAATTCATCTGGGTCTTTGGCGTTTGGCACGGTAACAACACGCACCTTAACACCAGCATTACGCAACAAAGCAATTGCTCTGTCTGACGCTTTTCTGCCTGCTTCGTCAGAGTCGTAGCAAATTACAACCTCGTCTGCATAGCGTCTTATTAAATCTGCCTGCTGTGCTGTTAAAGCAGTACCCAAGGTTGCCACAGCGTTTTCAAAGCCAGCTTGATATAAAGCTATTACATCCATATAGCCCTCGGCAAGAATAAGCTGACGAGTATTCAGATTTTTAGCCATATTAAGTGCAAAAAGCTGTGTACTTTTTGAAAACACAGGTGTGTCAGAGGTATTCAAATATTTTGGTTTTTGGTCGCCCATTATTCTGCCACCAAAGGCAATAACATTACCTCTTAAATCTATTATAGGGAACATAACCCTATTAAAAAATCGTGAAACGGTGTAACCCTTTTTCGATTTATATGCTACATTAGCTTGTATCATTTCGCTATCGGTATAGCCCTTATCACGCAAATGATTTATAAGCTCAAATCCATTATCACCAGCAAAGCCAAGACCAAAACGGCGTATAGTTTTATCAGTTAAGCCTCTGCCCTTTAAATAGGCTAGTCCATTTTGACCTACAGGTGATATTAGATTGTTATGAAAAAACCTTGCTGTTTCTCGGTTTATTTCGTAAATTCTTCGCTTTAGCTTAGCCATACTGTCATCATAAGAATCCTGTGGCATATTCATACCTGCACGCTGAGCCAAAAGCTTTACTGCATCTATGTAATCAAGATTTTCTATTTTTTTAATAAAGGTAATTACCTCTCCCCCTGCACCACAGCCAAAGCAATAAAACGACTGTGTGTCGGGGTATACATAAAACGACGGGGTTTTCTCGTTATGGAACGGACATCTTCCACTATAAAGCCTGCCTGCCTTTTTTAAAGTAACATAAGAAGAAACCACATCGTTAATATCATTTCTATCTCTTAACTCTTGTAAAAATTCCTCGGGCAAAGCCAAATTTATCACCACCGTTTAATACTACTGCCCTTTAAATATTTATTATATATCTTTAAAACTGCCACTTTTTTGGCACTACTAATTCGCTGTAAAATTTTATTGCGTACTGGTCACTCATACTTGCTATATGGTCACACACAGCCCTATCTATTCCCTCTGATTCAATAATAGGCTGAATATAAGGGTGTATTTTTTCTGGGTGCTTTTTAAAGTATTCATACAGCTTGCTTACAAGCTCTGGTACCTTTTCTTCTTCTCGTCTTGTATATTTATTGGTATATACATATTCATACATAAACTTGTGTATACCGTCATAGGCTTGTGCAATATCGTCTGACATTTTTAGGTTGCCATCTTTGCTGTTATCTATCATAGATTTAACAAGCGTATTAATTCTTTTACTTGTGGTATTGCCAAGCACATCGGTAAACTGCTGTGGTATATCCTTTTCTTTAAGAATACCAGCACGCATTGCGTCATCTATGTCGTGATTTATATATGCAATTCTGTCGGCATAGCGTACTACTCTACCCTCTAGTGTATCTGCCCAATCACCTTTGGTATGGCGTTCAATACCGTTTAACACCTCATAGGTAAGGTTAAGACCCTTGCCGTCCTTCTCTAGCTTTTCTACTACTCTTACACTTTGAATATAGTGCTTAAAGCCACACTGCGACACCTCGTTGAGTGCTCTTTCGCCTGCGTGACCAAAAGGAGTATGACCTAAATCGTGCCCTAGCGAAATAGCCTCGGTTAAGTCCTCGTTAAGCTGTAGTGCCATTGCAATGGTGCGTGCTATCTGCGATACCTCAAGAGTATGTGTTAGTCGTGTACGATAATGGTCACCCTCGGGTGATAGAAAAACCTGAGTTTTATGCTTTAATCTTCTGAATGCTTTGCAATGTATAATCCTGTCACGGTCACGCTGAAAGCAGGTACGCACCGAGCATAAGTCATCATCGTATTTTCTACCCTTACTATCAGCCGAAAGTGTGGCGAATTTTGACAAACGCTCTTTTTCCCACATTTCTGTTCTTTCGCGAATATCCACTGCTACACCTCCAAACAAATACCTTTTGCGACTATGCAAATACTTGCATATTTAACACTACGCATTGATATATACTTAAAATTTTTGAAAAACCCTTTATTTTTTCAAAAAAATTTAAAGTTTATTTTTGGAAATTGGAATTTGCAGGGGCGTTGCCCCAGAGCAATCAATTCCTACGGAATTGGTTACATCA
>JAZSEI010000086.1:0-16097 GCA_045531635.1 Acutalibacteraceae bacterium | reverse complement strand
AGGGGCCAAGGCCACCCCCCTTCCAGGTTTTAAGGACGGAGTCCTTACGCTTCAAGATTATTTAAAAATGCCTCTTCAAGGCATTTTTAGGAAAAACTATGAGTTAAAGGGCGTTGCCCTTTAAAATCCCACGAGGGGGGTTACCCCTCGACCCCACCCCCCTTTAAAAAGGGTGGACCTAAACCTTACGCTTTTCTCTATCATAATTTATCTCTTTACAACAAAATGACAAAAGGAGCCTGTAATAAAATTACAAGCTCCTAAAAATCAATTATTGGTTTATTTCCAGCAGTGCCTCTGCCTTTTTAACCTCTTCATCTGAAGGAGGTCTTACATCAGCAAGTGGATATGGCATATCAAGCTCTTTCCACTTTAAAGCACCTAAGCTGTGGTATGGTAAAATTTCTACTCTTTCAACAGTTTTAAGTGTTTTTATAAAACTGTTAAGATCTTTTAACCCCTGTTCGTCATCTGTAAGATTTGGCACTAAAACGTGTCTTATCCACATAGACTTACCGTGGTCTGACAAATATTTTGCCATTTCAAGAATATTTGCGTTGCCGTGTGCGGTTAAAGCTTTATGCTTTTCGGCATCAAATTCTTTAATGTCAAGCATTACAAGGTCGGTGTATTCCATAAGCTTATCAAACTTCTCTAAAAACTCTGGTGTGTTTTTAAATGGTTGTCCACTTGTGTCAAGCGTAGTGTGTACATTACGCTCTTTAGCACATTTGAAAAGCTCGGTTACAAAATCCATTTGTAGTAGTGGTTCTCCACCACTTACTGTAATGCCACCGTCTTTACCCCAATAGGTACGGTAACGCCAGGCATTGTTAAACAATGCCTTAGCATCCCATTCCTCTCCGTTTGTCATAGACCATGTTTCAGGGTTGTGACAATACTGACATCTCATATGACAGCCTTGAAGAAATACCACGTATCTAACGCCAGGTCCGTCAACCAAACCAAAGGTTTCGAGTGAGCGAACCTTGCCTTTTATATTACATACTTGCATGGCAAGTACGAGAAATTACATCCATCTGCTGCTCTCTTGTTAGGTCGATGAACTTAACAGCATAACCAGATACACGAATTGTAAAGTTAGCATACTCTTCCTTCTCTGGGTGCTCCATAGCGTCGATTAGCTTCTCTACACCAAATACGTTTACGTTTAGGTGGTGAGCATCCTGTGCAAAGTAACCATCAAGTACCTGTACAAGCTTCTCTGTCTGCTCAGCCTCGTTATGACCAAGAGCTGATGGGCTGATTGTCTGAGTATTTGAAATACCATCTAGTGCCCAGTGATATGGTAGCTTAGCAACAGAGTTTAGTGAAGCTAGTAGACCGTTCATCTCTGCACCGTAGCTTGGGTTAGCACCAGGTGATAGAGGAGCACCAGCCTTACGACCGTTAGGCATTGAGCCTGTAGCCTTACCATATACAACGTTTGATGTGATTGTAAGAATTGAAGTTGTAGGCTCTGAGTTACGGTATGTGTGATGCTTCTTGATCTTCTCGATGAATGTCTTTAGTAGCCATACAGCGATATCGTCAGCACGGTCATCATCATTACCATATTTAGGGAAGTCACCCTCTGTTTCAAAGTCAACAACAATACCTGTTTCGTCACGAACTGTCTTAACCTTTGCGTACTTAATAGCACTTAGTGAGTCAACAACGTGTGAGAAACCAGCGATACCTGTTGCGAATGTACGACGAACATCTGTATCAATAAGAGCCATCTCAGCAGCCTCATAGTAATACTTGTCGTGCATATAGTGAATTAGGTTTAGTACGTTTACATATAGACCAGCTAGCCAATCTAACATTACATCGTACTTAGCCATAACCTCATCATAGTCTAGGTACTCGCTTGTGATTGGAGCATAAGCAGGACCACACTGCTCACGAGTCTTAACATCTACACCACCATTGATAGCGTATAGAAGACACTTAGCAAGGTTAGCTCTAGCACCGAAGAACTGAATCTCTTTACCTGTCTGTGTAGCAGATACACAGCAGCAGATTGAGTAATCGTCGCCCCATACTGGCTTCATTACATCGTCGTTCTCGTACTGAACTGAGCTTGTTCTGATTGAAATCTCAGCAGCATACTTCTTGAAGTTAGCTGGAAGAGCTGGTGAGTAAAGAACTGTTAGGTTTGGCTCTGGTGAAGGACCCATGTTCTCTAGTGTATGTAAGAAACGGTAGTCTGTCTTTGTTACCATTGAACGACCGTCAACACCAATACCACCTACCTCTAGTGTAGCCCATACTGGGTCACCTGAGAATAGCTCGTTATATGATGGGATTCTTGCAAACTTAACCATACGGAACTTCATAACCATGTGGTCGATAATCTCCTGAGCCTGTGACTCAGTTAGAATACCAAGATCCATATCTCTCTTAATATAAATATCTAGGAATGTTGAAATTCTACCAACACTCATTGCAGCACCGTTCTGTGTTTTGATAGCAGCTAGGTAACCAAAGTATAGCCACTGAGCAGCCTCGTATGCATTCTTAGCAGGCTCAGAAATATCGAAACCATAAATCTTTGCCATTTCCTTCATACCCTTTAGGGCAGCGATCTGCATTGAGATCTCCTCACGCTGACGGATAACATCGTCTACCATTGTGCCGTCGCCACAGTTGTTGAAATCGTTCTGCTTCTCTTTGATTAGGAAGTCGATACCATATAGAGCAACTCTACGGTAGTCACCAACGATTCTACCACGACCATATGTATCAGGAAGACCTGTGATGATGTGGTTGTGACGAGCAAGCTTCATCTCTTTTGTATAAGCATCAAATACACCCTGATTGTGTGTACGAGAATATTCTGTGAAAATCTTGCTTAGCTCTGGATTTGGTGTATAGCCGTTTGTAGTACAAGCCTGTACAGCCATTTTAATACCACCGAATGGCATAAATGCACGCTTTAGAGGCTTATCTGTCTGTAGACCAACAACCTTCTCTAAATCCTTAGTAGCCTCGCTGATATAGCCAGGACCATAAGCTGTTAAACCTGTAACAACCTCTGTTTCCATATCAAGAACGCCACCATTAGCACGCTCTTCTTTCTGTAGTCCCTGTAGGATACCCCACAATTTATCTGTTGCCTCTGTTGGGCCAACAAGGAATTCTGAATCACCGTCATAAGGTGTGTAATTCTTCTGAATGAAGTCACGAACATTAACTTCTTCTTTCCAAATACGGCCTTCAAAGCCGTCCCACTGCTTAAAATCTATCATTGGTTTTTCCTCCTTGATATATAGGTTTGCTAGTATTTCTAGCTACAATTAGATTATACTACATTTTTCGAGAATTACAAGAGGGAATTTTTCAAAAATGCAAACTATTCTTAAAATTTGTAAGAATAGTTAAATTTTTCACCATTTTTTAGTTTAATTTATGAGCAACTACAACGAAAATCATTTAAATTTATTAAAAAATTTTTAATTTTTAGAATTTAATAAATAATTGCTTTATCTTTAATTCTGTTACTAGCTACAAATCGCTAAAGCTTTATATTAATAGTATTTTACAGTAATAAAGCGATAAATCGTCATTTATTCGTACCAAATAAATGACGATTTATAATATATATTAGCTAATAATATTTGAATATATTTATAACTTAGTAACAAAACCTAATTCTATCTATTAAACTACACCTTAAATCTATACCACCTTAAAATAGACTTATCTTTAGATGTTTTTCTTTTTTGAGTACATACATAATAATAATCGTCACGCTGTAATAAATACTGCACAGCACCTTTAAACTTTATAACAGCTTTAAGCACACCGTCTGGTGAGTACATATTTATGTATGCCCTGCACTTACTTTCAATATCACATTTACAGTTTTTGTTATATACGGCACAAAACCCATAATTAAAGATATTGCCTTTATCATCAACAAAAAATCTATCCATAGATTCTTCGCTATCTGGCACCATAAAATCACCGTAGCTATCTTTGTATTTTCTTTTTACTCTATCAGCATTCGATTCATTTTCGATATAACTTATACGTTTTAAATAGGATTTTGCTTTTTTATCATATTCTTGAAAAGGTCTTCTCAATTGGTATTTCTTAAACTCTTCACCAGTGATTTCTGTTGCTTCATCTGAATTAATATTAATTTTCCAATAGCTATAACACATTTTCTTCTTTTTGACAACAAATGTTTCTCTGCCACATTTTGAAACATTATCTCCGATTAATTCTGTGTAGCTTAAATCTAATACAAGGTTTTCATCATCTAAGCTGTATACCTGTGGTGTACGAACAGATGTAGTAGAGCTTATATCTCTTATATCATCTTCACTATACACAATATAACTATTACGTTTATGAACATAATCACTATTACCACAGCTTTTATAGATATAAGGGTAATCTAAATAGTAATTAAAGTCTAACGGTAGCTGTGGTTCCATATTTTCCAGAGATTTTATTCTTATTCCTTGTGGAGTAAATACAGCTATTTCGGTACAACAATCGGCTGCAGAAGATTTATCGCCTGTTTCGTCAAAATAAAGTGCTAAATATTTATCCATACATCTTGGAAATCTGTCGATTATAGAACCTTCAATTTCTTCAATCAGCTCTGGCTTTATTTTTATTATATCTTTAGGTGGCTTGATATATTTATCACCAAGCTTACCCTTTATAACAAGCTCATCATCAGAATCAATAAAATGCACTGGAACATTATATTTTCTTACATCATTCATTGCAAATATCTCTGGGCGTAAAAGTGGCTTTAACTTTTCTGGTGCATATACCGATACATTTTTACCCACAAAAGCCTTATCAGCAATAGCCTGTATATTTTCACTAAAAACATACTTGGTGTTGTTTATCCCATAAAAAGCCTGTGCTTCTATAGTTTTTAAATTTTTCGGTAAAATTATCTCTTTACATTCACCACACTTGATAAAGGCTTTTTTCTGGATTTTTTCTATATTATCTCCCAAAATAATTTCAGATAAATTCTCACAAGCCTCAAACGCACCTGCTCCAATCAACTTACAACCATTACCAATTGTAAGCTTTTTTAGAGCCTTACAATAATAGAAAGCACCTTTTTCGATTTTCTCAACCGAATCTGGTATAATAATCTCTGTAATATTTATACACATTCTAAACGCATATTTACCTATTACCTTAACACCGTCTGGAATACTATATACTCCCTCTCTCGCCATAGGAAAAGCTACAAGCTTATCCCCTGTTTTACTCAGCAACACACCGTCAACAGCTTTAAAATAATTACTAGTCTCATCAACTGTAAATTTTTCGAGTGTTGGTTTTGTTGTTGTGTATACCGAAAAAGCCATTTCTCCTATTGACTTTACAGATTCAGGTATTATCACCTCAGTAAAAGCACCCTCATCAAAAAATTCTTTATCAGATACCTTAACAGTACCTTCATCAATTTTTAATATCATACTAAACCTCACCATATAATAAATGTTAATGCCCATTCTAAAAATAATACATATTTAAGAAGCACAAAAATTGATTATTATACAAAAAAATACGCATTATAATAATTTTACATATAAACTACTTAAATAGCAATATCTAATTAGTAATTTACCACCACTATTGACAAAAAACAGCAGGAAACCACAATGCCGTATTCGACATTGTGGTTTTAAACTAAAAGCCTATTTCAAAATTTGTACTTGATAGTGTCCCTGTGAATCGGTAGTTGTTGTTGGGGCATATTTTACATTTCCACCACCATAGGATATATCTACAGTTTGTGAGCTACCATTTGTAAATATTATATAAGTAGCACCACTTGGTACTTCAAAGGTATACAATGATTTATTTGATGAGTCGGTACCTGACTTTGTCATTGGTTTACCTGGCCATGTTGTCATACTCTTGTTTGAATCTGACCAATAGTAGCAATACATTGTGCCACTCCAGTTATGCGAATTTGTAAAGGTTACAACATTCTCAGTTACAGGGGTTGTTGGAGCTTCTGTTGGAGCCTCTGTTGGTGGCTCGGTTGGTAGCTCTCGGTAATTCACTTTACCAACATTTGCTACGTCAACACTTGAAACGATATATTTCATAATATAAATTACATCCTTTAAGTTAACCTTACCACTATCATCAACATCCGAAAATCTCAACCACAATTCAGACTCATCTAAACCACCTATGTTATACTTCATAACCATTAGTGCATCTGTAAGATTTACCTTACCATTGTTATCAGCGTCACCAATAATTGTACCGTTATATTCTGTAACAGCAAAATTAATGGTACTTTCTGCATAATTACCCTTTGAGTCGGTAGATGAAATTTTAGCTGAGTAGCTACCTGCCTTTCGTGGCATCCAAGTAAGTGTTAGATCACTTGTTTTTCCAGAAAGACTAAACTTTTTTGACCTTATATCTGTTGAACAAGCAACCTCACCGTTTGAATCTTTAATAGTTATATTATGAAGATTTTTAGCATATCCAGCGTAGTCGATATTTTCGAAGTTTGTTAAAGCAAAAAATTCAATCTCGTCACCAACCATAATCTTTTCGTTTGGTGTTACTTTAAATTCTGTATATTCAAACAGCTTTTTCTCTAAATGCATATCAATGTAAGTGGAAGCCACATTGTCTGAATAGTCCTTAACATTAATAGTTATTCTGTAGTTACCCGGAGTATTAAAATAATATGTTGTATCGTTTTTATCAAGATATTTTTTTACATCTTCAACACCAGTATCAAGATTTTTGAATACATATTGATACTGATAAGGTGCATAACCACCTGTTGCAGACGCTTCAAAATTCAACATTTTTTCAGAGCTTAAAGCTGTATCCTTACATCTTATAGTTGGCTTTATTGGCTGTGCTACATTTTCTGTTACAAAATAATTCAAGCCCTTGCCAGCTTTATAATATTGACCATTGTTATTATCAACATTACCATTGCTGTCGCTGAAATAAAGTGTTACATCAGACTCCTGCTGAAGTTTGATAACATATTTATACAAATAGCCACGCTTTTCTATATTATATGTCATAGGCACACCACTCTGTGTTGTCCATGCACCATTATTAACCTTATAATGTAGATTTGGCTCATCGTAGCCTCTGTAATAAATAACTGTATCCTTTAATTGAGTTTGAGCAAGCTCGATTGTTTTTTCGCTACCGTCAAGTGTAAATGGATAAGCATTTTGTGGCTTAAATACTCTATTTGTGCTTGCGTCAACAATTTGAGCATCCTTTACTGTAAGCTTAACTCCGTCTTCTTTTGTGTCGGTAAAGGTAACACTCCAGTTGCAATCGGTAAGATTTTGTGAGGTAATCTCTGGGAATACATTATTAAGTGCAAGTACCATTGTACCGTCGTTAGAATTTGTTGTACCGTCGTAAGAGTATTCACCTCTGTTAACGGTAATAGGGTATTGTGCATAAACATTTGCACTATATATTGTACCGTTAAGCTCTGCTGTTACAATCGCTTTTGTTTGGTTTCTGTTTGCTGAATTCCAAGTATATTTAAAATATAAATCACCAGTTGCATTATATGGCACAACATCAATTCTTGAAATTGATGTCACAGCATTTGTACGCTTTGGAGCCTCAGGAGCACCCTCTACCACTGATACATTATTCAAAGCGTCATATGCAACCCATATAAAACCGTCGTTTGAATAATCTTCGCCCCATGAGTTTACAATTTTAAACGCACCCATTTCGCCAGCGTCTACAGAACCATTCTTGTTAATATCTGTCCAAATGTTATCATTATAACCTACAAGTGCCATTCTGTGGCTACCTTTTATATCAGTTACCTGTGCAATAACATATTCGCCTGCATACTTATCATTTTCTGGAGCATTGGCATTTTGGGTAAGCTTTACTCTATCAAAGGAATATGCAAATGTAGAAAAAGCAAGTACATCTCCGTTGCTTAACGCTGTTTTTACTGGCTCAAGGTCAGGGTCATCTGCAGAGGTAATCTGACTTTCTTCATTACCCAGCATATCAAACACCTGATAATCCTTTACTCTATATTTTATAGATGTTTTCCATACATCTTCAGTTGGACTCCAGGTTAGATAATCTTCTCCATAAGGCACTAAGCTAAGTGGAACATTACCTTGATACTTCATAAAGTTGTATGCAAAATCAAACGAAAGTCCGTCATCCTTAGCACCGTTTACATTATTATATAAGAACAAAGGTGAAAATGAATTTTGTGCTGTGGTTTCTACACCCATTTCTTTATTCATTGTATATGTAAACTGATAATATGCCTGTGCCCATGCAACACATGAACCAAGCGATTTTTGGTCGCCAATTGGTGGGAAGTATTTGCTCTGGCTGTTATCTACACTGCTTGGTAGATTAGCTTTAAGGCTACCTCCACTTGGTACCTTATATTTTTTACCTGTTAATTTGTAATATTCACTTACCGAATCAATTACAGTTACATCCTCTGGCACACCATACTCAAATGACAGGTCACCGGTTGCACCGTAGTTTTCTTCATCAGCACTATAGTCAAGCTGTGTTGCTGTACTAGGCTCGTTATTGGTTAAAGCCTCTGTTTGTACCACGCTTATTGGTGCTTGTTCAGTGGTATTTGTATTATCGTCACTATTAGTAGCAACAGCAGTAACAGGTGTTAGCATTGACATAACAGTTGTGGCAGATAATACAGCACAAAGAAATCTGCTTTTTTTCAGATTCATTTTAAAAATCCTCCTTTAATAAATTTTAAATTACAAGAGAGCTTTACTTATACTACCGTGAACGCACTCTCCCATTATTAATATAATTTTAACACCAATATTTAACATCTTCAACAAAATTACAGTCTTTTAAATTTTTTTGTTAAGGTAACTGAATTTACAAAATTATTTTGATACTATTTCCTAAAAAGAAATTCAAAAAGAAACAGGTGTACACCGTAAAATGTACACCTGAATTTATTTATCTGTTAAATTTTCTTCTTTTTGACACTGCCACACCAGCTACAGACAATAGCAATACAGTTGACAATACCTTTACGGCATTATTATCAGCTGTAGCAACTGTGCCATTTGATGCAGGCTGTGTTGCTGTTGGAGCGTTTGTTGGTGCCTGAGTTGGCTTTTGAGCTGGAGCCTGTGTTGGTGCCTGAGTTGGCTTTTCTGTTGGAGCATTTGTTGGTGCTGTTGTAGCCTGCTGTGTTGGGGCTTCTGTTGGTGCTTCTGTTGGTTTTTCTGTTGGTGCTTCAAACTCATTTACGTATGTATAGTCCATATCGTAATATGGGTTTAATGCTAACTTTGCATAACCAAAATATTCATCAGGTATTGTAACATAATTACCGTTTGCATCCTTTAAAGGCTCATCTGTGCTTTCTCCTGTATTAGGGTCAAAGTAGGCAGCTTTAGGTATATATACAAGATTACCTAATTGAACCAACTCTGGTTCATAAAACAGACAGCCTGCTACATATGTACCCTCTATTGTTGTGTCTTTTTCAAGAAAAATCTTCTCTGCGAGTTTATTCACTCGTGGCTCACTAACACAAATACTAGTTGCTTGTAACAGATATTGTTCATTTTCTTCTGTATTTCTTACACCGTTATTCCATGCAATATCTGCAGCAAAGGTTGGAGCAAAGCCATAATAGATATTTCTGTCTGCGTAAATATCGTTACCATTCTGGTCGATTACAGATAGCTTTTTAGCAGGCACACCAGGAGCAATAGGTTCACCAAAATCAGCAGGTAAAGAATCAGAATTGTTTATAATACCTCTACACCAATAAAAGCCAATTTCAAAGCCCTCTTCCTTTTTATCTCTATGTGCATTAACCCACTCATCAGGAGCCTCGAAATAATAAACATTATAATAGCCGTCCCAATCCTCAGGTATAACTGTATCGCTTTTTTGGATATAAGTATAGCCTGTTTCAGTTTTATAATAATAGCAATTTTCGTTTTCTAGCCAATCGCCTGGAATAACTATATTATCCATAAAATCTGTAGAATACCTTTCTGGTATTTCCATATCTGGTGTAACTGGTAAGCCACGCTTAACACCATAATTTTCTGCAAGATGTGATTTTATATTTTCAGCGATATTATTTAAACCTAGTTCCTTAGCCATTTCCCTTTTAGCATCCAGCCATCCAAAACCGTGAACATCGTTATACATTTCATCCCATAGAAATGTGCCATCCTCTTGTGGGCCAAAATATTCACAGTAATCCTCAAAAATGGTTTGGTCTGTTTCACCAGGAATATATGCGTGACCTACAACACCTATGCCTGATGAATTAAACCTACGGTGACGACCACAATCTGGGTTGTTATCCCATACTATGTCATAAGGCTTTCTAGAATCGTCTGAAGGTGCAACTGTTTGATCTGCTACAACGGTAAATGTATCGCCTATACAATTCTGGTTAAATACAGTATCAGAGGTTTGTACAGCTAATGAATTAGATAGAATCATCAAATTCCAGTCACCAGCTGGTACATTATATGTAGCTGTTTCTCCGTCCTCTGCAATTGTCATAAGCTCGTTTTGTGTTTGCCATTCATACAAACCCAAACCACCTTCACGACCGTCCCAGATATGGATATAATATCTGGCGTTATCGTACTTCCAATCATCAGTAATTCTAAAGGTGATTTCTCCTCCTGTAATATCATACTCCTCTGCTGAAGCACTGGTAGCACCCACGCTACCTATTGCAGAAAGCATTGCAACTGAAAGCATACTACTTAAAAGTTTCTTTGTCATTTTTCCCTCTCCTTTAATAAATATAATCTTATAAGTAAATACCCCATACGCTTATTTTAGCATAATGCAAAATCTTTAACAACGTATTTTACTACAAACACAGCTTATCATACATAGAATTTCACCAATGTTTTTTATATATTAAAGCGAAAGCTGTATTAATATTTAATAAAAAATATAAACTATTTTGTGAAATATACCCCATACCAATAACAAGCGTTAAGTAAAAAAATAGTTGGATTTTTTTCACTTAAATATAATCAGATTAAATGTATTCACATACAAAATACACTAAAAACCATTGACAAAACAAGCTTACAATGGGATAATTAAATAGAATGTAAATTATCGAATTTTGTATTCGTAACTATATAAAGTAAGGAGAGAGCAAAAATGGCTAAGGAGCTTGCAAAGTCATACAACCCTAGCGAGGTTGAAGATAAAATATATGACTTTTGGATAAAAGAAAATTATTTTCATTCAGAAATAGATAAGGATAAAAAGCCTTACACAATAGTTATGCCACCACCAAATATTACTGGTCAGTTGCATATGGGTCATGCACTTGATAACACATTACAGGATATTTTAATCCGTTACAGAAGAATGCAGGGCTACTGCACACTTTGGTTACCAGGTACAGACCACGCTTCTATTGCAACAGAGGCTAAAATTGTTGAGGCTATGCGTAAAGAGGGCGTAACAAAAGAGGATTTAGGCAGAGATGGCTTCCTTGAGCGTGCCTGGGAATGGAAAAAAGAGTATGGTGGAAGAATTTGCGACCAGCTAAAGAAAATGGGTAGTAGCTGTGACTGGCAGAGAGAACGCTTTACTATGGACGAGGGCTGTAACGAGGCTGTAAAAGAGGTTTTTGTAAATCTTTATAACAAGGGTTTAATTTACCGTGGCGAAAGAATTATCAACTGGTGTCCTCATTGCTTAACATCTATTTCAGACGCTGAGGTTAACTACGAGGATCAGGCTGGTCATTTCTGGCATTTAAGATATATGCTGGCAGACGGCAGTGGTCATATTGACCTTGCTACAACTCGTCCAGAAACACTACTTGGTGATACAGCTGTAGCTGTAAACCCTAATGACGAAAGATATAAGGATATGGTAGGTAAAACACTTATTCTACCTATTGTTCACAGAGAAATTCCTATTGTTGCAGATGATTATGTAGAGATGGATTTTGGTACAGGCGTTGTTAAAATTACACCTGCACACGACCCTAACGACTTTGAGGTTGGTATGCGTCATAACCTACCTATCATCAATGTAATGACAGACGACGCAAAAATTACAGAGGATTATCCTAAATATGCAGGTATGGACAGATACGAGGCCAGAAAGGCTATTGTTGCTGACCTTGAGGCTGAGGGTGCTTTGCTTAGAGTAGAGGACTACAACCACAATGTTGGTACTTGCTACCGTTGTGGCACTACTGTTGAGCCTAGAGTTTCTAAGCAGTGGTTTGTAAAGATGAAGCCTCTTGCACAGCCTGCTATTGACGCTGTAAAGACTGGCGAAACTAAGTTTGTTCCTGCTCACTTTGAGAAAACATATTTCCATTGGCTAGAGAATATTCGTGACTGGTGTATTTCTCGTCAGCTATGGTGGGGTCATCAGATTCCTGCTTTCTACTGCGACGATTGTGGCGAAATGGTAGTTACAAAGGACAACCACGCTACTTGCCCTAAGTGTGGCAAAGAGATGCGTCAGGACCCTGACACACTAGACACATGGTTCAGCTCTGCTCTATGGCCATTCTCAACACTAGGTTGGCCAGAAAATACTGACGAGCTTAACTACTTCTACCCTACTAACACACTTGTTACAGGCTATGACATTATCCCATTCTGGGTTATGAGAATGATGTTCTCTGGTATAGAGCATACTGGTAAGGCTCCTTTTGATACTGTACTTATCCACGGCTTGGTTCGTGATAGTCAGGGTAGAAAGATGAGTAAATCTCTTGGTAATGGTATAGACCCACTTGAGATTATCAACAAATATGGTGCTGACGCTTTAAGACTTACTCTTGCAACAGGTAACGCACCAGGTAACGATATGCGTTTCTATGACGAGAGAGTTGAGTTCAGCAGTAACTTTGCAAACAAGCTATGGAACGCTGCAAGATTTGTTCATATGAACATTGATGACCATAATGTAGAAAACAAGCTACCAGACGAGCTTGCTACAGAGGACAAGTGGATTATAAGCACACTTAACAATGTTGCAAAAGAGGTTACAGAAAATCTTGATAAGTTCGAGCTTGGTATAGCTGTACAAAAGGTATTCGACTTTATCTGGGATTGCTACTGTGACTGGTATATTGAGCTTGCTAAGTCAAGACTACAGAGCACAGGCGAATCTGCACAGAACGCAAGACAGGTGCTTGTATGGGTACTTGATAACGCACTTCGTTTACTACACCCATTTATGCCATTTATCACAGAAGAAATCTGGCAGACACTTCCTCACTGTGGCGACACAATTATGCTTGCTAAATTCCCTGAATTTACAGCTGAGTATGACTTCCCACAGGCTAGAGAGGAAATGGAGGTTGTAATGAATGGTATCAGAGCTATTCGTACACGTCGTTCAGAGATGAATGTACCACCTTCAAGAAAAGCTAAGGTTTATATTGCTACCGAGCAGAAAACAGTATTCGAAAATGGTGCACCATTTATCTGCAAGCTTGCTTCTGCAAGTGAGGTTGAGGTTGGCGACAGCTTTGACATCGAGGGTGCTGTTACAGTAATTACAGCCGAGGCTAAAATTTATATTCCTATGAGCGAGCTTGTAGACAAAGAAGAAGAGCTTCAGCGTTTAAACAAAGAGCTTGCTAAAACAGAAAAAATGCTTGCACAGTCTGAGGGTAAGCTGAATAATCAGGGCTTTATCAGCAAAGCTCCTGCAAATGTTGTTGAAAAGGTAAAACAGCAGGCAGAAAAAGAGCGTGAAAAAATAGCAATGCTAAAGGCTGCTATTGACGCACTTAAATAAGACTAATTCTTAAATGATTAACACCTCACCGTTTATATTGATTTTTCGGTGAGGTGTTTTTTAAAGAAAAATAAATTGAAGTTTCTGTTTTGAAGAGAGTACGCTGGGAAGGGTTAATATGAAAAAATATAATTTTAATGAATACAGTATCTGCATAAAAGACGCACCTCCCTACTCTTTTAATTCTACAGATAACAAACATTATGATTCTGTAATTATTATAGAAGAAAAAGAGTTTAACCGATGTATTGAAATTGAAGTTGAACAATATGGAGAGACTAAAACTGTATTAATGGTAGTACCCTTTTATACACCAACAGAGTCATTCGTTGCACCACATAAAGATGGGCTATTTATGATGCTTAACGATATTTTATGTGTATTTTCTCCTGAAAGCACTTCTATTACAAAACAAATACGAATCAATCCTATAATCGAAATTATGTATGAAGTACATCAGTTAGAAGATGATTACATATTGTATGGAGAAATGAACATATATAGAATTTCTCAGGAATTAGTTGTAAAATGGGATTTTTCAGTAAGAGAGATTTTTGTAAGGTATCAAGGAAATGAGCCGGCATTTTTGATGAAACAAGACAGAATATGTCTTTATGATTTTCAAGATAATTATTATGAAATAGATTTTGATGGTAAATTAATTATCTAAGATTAACAGAAATATACAGCTTTCATTTTAATGTAGTGACAACAAATTCCGATTTATATAGCAACTTTTTATAATTATCGGGCAAAATATTTCTATAAATAAAGCTAGTAGAAATTTTTCTTTTAGCTTTTATTATAAACATTAAAAAATAACAAAATAATACAAAGGAGAATTATTATGAGAAAAAAACTTTTATGTGCTATACTAGCCTCTGTAATGGCTCTATCACTTGCTGCTTGTGGTGGTAGTGGTGATAAAGACAGCTCAAACGGCGAATCTGCTACTCAGGCTGCTACTCAGGCAAAGCCTGAAATCGAGTCATCAGCAGCACTACTAAACAGTGTATGGGCAAAGTTTGACGAGGCAAGTAAATTCCCTGTTATGGGTGGCGACTTTGAAAATCTTGTAGAAAACGAGGCTGGTCTATTCAATATTGCAGATGTTGAAAACCTAACTGCTACATTGCATATTGCAGAGGAGTCTGTTGCACTTGTTGACGAGGTTGGCACAATGATTCACGCAATGAATTCAAACACATTTACAGCAGCTGCTTACCACCTAAAAGACGCTGCTAATGCTGAAACACTTGTAAATTCACTTAAAGACAGCATTTCAGCTACACAGTGGATGTGTGGCTTCCCAGATACATTAATTATCTATACTGTAAACGACGAGTATGTTGTGGCTGCATTTGGTAACAAAGACGCTATTGCCAGCTTTAAAACAAACCTTGAGACTGTTTATACTGAAAACGCAACATTAAATGTAGAGGAAGCTCTTGTATAATTCATAATTAATAATTAATATATCACATTGCAGAAAGAGGATAAATTACTATGCTTTTTTCAAGTATAACCTTTTTATATTATTTTCTGCCATGTGTGCTGATACTCTACTTTATCGCACCCAAAAAGCTAAAAAATACGGTTTTGTTAATTGCAAGCCTTATTTTTTACGCTTGGGGCGAGCCTAAATATGTAATTTTAATGATAGCCTCAATCGTGGTCGGGTATGTGTCCGGTATTCTGATTGAGGCTTTTTCAAAAAAGAAAGCAAAACAGTTTTTTCTTGCTATATCTATAACGATAAACCTATTATTTTTATGTGTGTTTAAATATGCAGACTTCTTCATTGAAAATTTCAATGCTGCAACAGGTATATCTATACCTTTGTTAAGGCTGGCATTACCTATTGGTATAAGCTTTTATACCTTCCAGATATTAAGCTACACAGTTGATGTTTATCGCCAGAGTGTACCAGCACAGAAAAACATTATAAATCTTGCTACCTATATTACAATGTTCCCTCAGCTTATTGCTGGACCTATTGTAAGGTATTCTGATGTTTATAACGAGCTTAACACTCGAACACACAGCTTTGAAAAAATCTCTTACGGAATAAGACGTTTTATTATTGGACTTGCTAAAAAAGTGTTACTTGCAAATACTCTTGGTGAGCTTTGCGAAACTTTCAAGGCATCAAACGATAAATCTGTTTTATTTTATTGGCTATATGCAATTGCGTTTGCGTTGCATATATACTTTGATTTTTCGGGATATTCAGATATGGCTATAGGCTTGGGCAGAATTTTTGGCTTTCATTTTTGTGAAAACTTTAATTATCCATATATTTCAAA
>JAZSEI010000155.1:0-2251 GCA_045531635.1 Acutalibacteraceae bacterium | reverse complement strand
GTAATGCCTGCATATAACGAAGAAGCAAATATTAAAGCAACACTTGATGCATGGTATCCAGTAATAGAAAAACACAACGAAAGTGGAGAATCACGCCTTGTAGTTGTGAATGACGGAAGTAAAGATAATACATATAAAATGATGCAGGAATACGCAGAAACACATCCTTTGTTTATTCCTTTGACAAAGCCAAATGGTGGTCATGGCTCAACAGTTATTTTTGCGTATGACTACGCTGTTAAAAATGGTGCTGACTGGATATTCCAAACAGACTCTGATGGTCAGACAAATCCTGATGAGTTTGAGGTTTTCTGGAACGAAAAAGAAAAATACGATGCGATTTTTGGCAACAGAACAGTTAGAGGAGACGGTAAATCGAGAGCGTTTGTTGAAAAGATTGTTTGTATGCTTGTAAAGTTCTATTTCGGTGTAAAAGTACCAGACGCTAACGCTCCATTCCGTCTAATGAGAGCAGACAAGGTTAAGAATTATCTTTGCAAATTAAAGCCAGACTATAATCTTCCGAATATAATGATGACAACATATTTTGTTTATTATAAAGACAGAGTTACTTTTAAAGAAATCAGCTTTAAGCCACGAGAAAAAGGTACAAACTCAATTAATATTAAGAGAATTGTTAAAATCGGTATGAATGCCTTAAAGGATTTTCGCCAGTTGAAAAGGGAGATGTAATATGAAGTATGATTATTTGATAGTTGGTGCAGGCTTGTACGGTGCTGTATTTGCTCAGCAAGCTATGGCACACGGTAAATCAGTGCTAGTAGTTGATAAACGCAACCATATTGCAGGTAATATTTACACCGAGGCTGTGGAAGGCATTAATGTGCATAAGTATGGAGCTCATATTTTCCATACTAATAATAAAGAGGTATGGCAATACATAACACGTTTTGCAGAATTTAATCGCTATACAAATTCACCTGTTGCTAATTATAAAGGAGAATTGTATTCATTGCCTTTTAATATGTATACATTCAATAAGATGTGGGGCGTTGTTACTCCAGAAGAAGCAAAGGCTAAAATTGAAGAACAAAAAACAGCTGCTAAAATATCAGAACCAAAAAATCTTGAGGAGCAGGCAATCTCACTTGTTGGAACAGATATTTACGAAAAGCTGATAAAGGGCTATACAGAAAAGCAATGGGGTCGTCCTTGCGCTGAGTTGCCATCTTTTATTATCAAGCGTTTGCCAGTAAGACTTACATTTGATAACAACTATTTCAATGCCTTGTATCAAGGTATACCAATGGGTGGCTATACCCAGCTAATTTTAAAAATGCTTGATGGAGCTGAGGTTAGATTAGGTGTTGATTATTTAGAAAACAAAAACGAATTAGATAAATTAGCTGACAAAATTGTATATACAGGCTCTATTGATGCATATTTCAATTACTGCTTTGGAGAGCTACAGTATCGTTCAGTAAGATTTGAAACCGAACTTTTGGATATTGATAATTATCAAGGTAATGCTGTAGTTAATTATACAGACAGAGAGACACCATACACAAGAATTATTGAACATAAGTGGTTTGAGTTTGGTAAGGACAAAAATGGCGATGAGCTTTCTAAAACGGTTATTAGCCGTGAGTATAGTTCAGAGTGGAAATTAGGTGATGAGCCTTATTACCCTGTTAATGACGAAAAGAATAATGCTTTGTATATGAAGTATACAGAGCTAGCAGAAAAAGAATCTAATGTAATCTTTGGTGGCAGACTTGGTGAATACAAATATTACGATATGGATGTAGTAATTGCTAATGCACTTAAAAAGACAAGCTTGATTTTAGGAGATAATTTATGAGAGAATTGTTTATAAAATATAAGAGCTTAATTTCATATGCCTTTTTTGGTGTTTGCACAACCCTGATTAATTGGGGCGTATATTACTTATGCTACAATATAATTCATATTGCAAATGTACCATCTACAATAATAGCATGGTTTTTAGCAGTTGTGTTTGCATTTATTACCAACAAAATTTGGGTATTTGACAGTAAATCTTTCGATAGTAAAACCTTGTTGCACGAAATATGGACATTTACAGCATCCAGAATTGCTACAGGTGTTTTAGATGTAGTGATTATGTATGTGGCTGTAGATGTGTTGACGATGAATTCTACAGTCTGGAAATTGATTTCAAATATTATCGTAATAATTCTAAACTATATTTTGAGCAAATTAATTATCTTTAAAAAAGAAAGCTCCGACAAATCTCACGTTTGAGATTTGT
>JAZSEI010000111.1:0-27029 GCA_045531635.1 Acutalibacteraceae bacterium | reverse complement strand
TATTTCCATTATTCCTGCTTCAAATATATTTGAAGTATCTGCACTACTTTCTGTGTGAAAATCCCCCTTTACCTTTACATGGTCTTTAACAGTATTCATAGTTATATATCCAGAGGAGCTACCAAACTCCATTTGGTCATTAGTTTGATTGTATGAATATGTTTGTATTCGATAGTCTCCTGTTACCTCTAATGTTCCCTTGTTAATAAGCATTTCACCGCCAGATTGCAGAAGATTACCTTTAACGATTAACTTATGCCCATTAAGATCAATAGTACCACCAGTAATTTTAAAATCAGTATAAACTATTAAATCTTGACTTAATGTAATATTTTTTCCGTTGTTACTACCGTGGGTACTATAAACATTCATTTTAATGCTTTCGGTTTTATTTATATGATTAGCCTCTGTATATGGAATGCTTGTAAAGGAAGAGTTAACGATATTCATATTATTGGTATTTTGTGTGTCTATAACATACCAAGAATCAGCACCTACATCAATCATCTCAAATGTAAATGTAATATCTTTTTTTAAGGTGTCAAGCTGAGCAGAATAGGCTTCATAATTTTGATTTGTCGCCCATGCAAACAGCTTACCAAACAGTGATGTGTAAAGAGGCTCTACATACTTTTTAGAATAATCACATCCCATCAGGCAAGTATTTTCATATAATTTGAATGCAGCACAGAACGTACTTCCTGATGTGTTTTTCACAGCATATCTTACCAAATCCTCAATTTCGTATAATGCACGCATTTCATAATAATCATTTACCATATCCTCAGTACCAAACCAAGAATTTGCCACAGCAGTACCAGCAGATTGTGCTAAATCAATAGCATCACCAACCAATCCCATACTCTCTAAAGCCATTTTTTTAACCTGTTTCATAAACCCTTTATAAGCCATATCAGCTCCAGTTTGGGCTGAAAAGATAGCATAGATTTGTTCTGTGCTAAGGTCTTCAGAAAAAATGAGAGAAACATTATCAATCGCTGTTTTTAAATAAATATTCCCACCACAGTTTTTTGACATATTATTAAGCACGGCTGCATAGCTATCTGACATTTGTGCTATCATTTCAACTTTTGTTAATTTATCAAACAAATCGTTCATATCAGTAGCATAATCGATACAATCTCCGATAGAGTCAGCATATTTTAGCGCGTTACTAAAATTACCCATACTTTTCATTTCAGTCAATATAGCATCTGCATTTTCTGAAGTTATAGGTATGTCTTTTAAAATTTCACTGTTATAATCTACATAATTTTTCCAAGCCGATACATGAAGAGTATCCTTAAATGATTGTACATTATTCATAAAAGATTCTTCCTGAGTATTTCTAACAAGTAAATCCATCAATATCGCTTGATAATATTTACATTGATTAGATTGTGTTATCTGAGTAACCAGTGAGTCTGGAGAAAGAGTTGCTAATTTCCAAGCAGCAAGCTCAGCTTGAAACGCAATATCATTATCAAGTGTTTCAACGAACCCTCGATAAGGCAACCTCATTTCGTTTACAAGGTAATCATAAGTACATTCGTTCTTTATGTAGTTTTCCTTATAACTATAATAATTTTTAGAAGTAGATATCGCTGAGCTTGGTAAAGCTCCTACTATACATATAGATAATACCAGACACAATGTTAGAGCAATTATCTTAATTCGTTTCATAAAAACTCCTCCCTTAAGCATTAAATTTTTAACAAGACTCTAAACATCATCTTATATCAAATTATATATTAATATCGATTAAAACTCAATATTTTTATTCAAAATGCAATACAATAAATTAATAATAAATCGAGTATGAAGCTACCCATTAGTTGAGTATCCAACCTCTAACCACCAAATATATGGTACTATACACAGTGGGGTATTTCGTCAATCACAATATCATAACCACGGCTTTTTGCTACAAATTTGCATGTTTGTAAAGCCTATTCTAGCGGTGCAGAAATTATTATATCAAGCTTCTAGCTTTTCTTTAATTGCTTTTTAACTCAAAGCTATACCCTTCATCAAAATGTGTTAGATAACTATATCAGTCACACAAAGCTTGCCTATTGCTCAAACAAATTAATAAAATTAGCACCTTTCCTTGTAGCATAATTCATAGTCTGATACGCTCCTCCAGAAGAATATTTAACATTAAATATCACTAGGTCAGAACGATCAACCATAAATTGATTTCTGATTCGATGTGCAGTTTTAAAATGCTTATTAGCAGACAACGAGCACACTTCAATCGTATCATAATATTCACAGAATGATTCTTTGTTATTTTTGTATTCTGCTGTCACATAGGGAAGTACCACCACAAGTGAGGAATTATCATCACGAATGGTCCTCTTACACTTACGAACAGTTGAAGAGACAAGCTGGTCAAATTCGCCATCACGCCCTACAAGAAATTCAACATATTCTTTTGTAATAAGTAATTCTCTAATAATCTTTTCGAGTTTTTCTTCTATAACAAAGGGAGTATCAATTTGTCTGTGCCCGAACATGCTAACAGTAAAAATATTCATTTCATACATCCATTCCTTAGTTGTGTTCTTCGTTAAAATTATACGATATAAATGATTAATTTACGAAGAACACAAGCACAAAGGGGAGTTATTGTAGTGAAAGATATTCTTGCAACCATAACCACATATCGAGAAGAAAGAGGCTGGACGGAATATCAGCTTGCCGAACGCTCTGGTTTACCACAGTCAACCATTTCCTCTTGGTATCGTAAAAACATGGTGCCAACAATCCCTTCTCTAGAGAAAATCTGCACATCTTTCGGTATTACATTATCTCAGTTATTTGCTGAAGGTGATACTCCGGTTTCTCTAACAGAATCTCAACAGAAATTGCTTGAACGTTGGGCAAGACTCAGCGAAGAACAGCAGGCTGTCGTCTTTGCCTTGATTGATAAGATGTAAGAAAAATTGTGAATTAAAACTATTCTAATTATGTAAGCATCAACCTCATCAAAATTATATATAGTATCGTTCAGACAGCGATAGCTCATGACCTTATCCCAGAGAAATATCTGACATATATATTTACACAAATACAGTATGGTGAGGATGTAATCCCTAACTTCCTTGGTCAGAGCACTTACCTGAATATTGCAAGTTAAGCCCCCCTCAGCAAAGTAATGTTGTGAATTACTTTTGCTGAGGGGGCTATGTGTGGTTGATTTGACGCTTACATACAGACAGCGATAACTTATGACCTTATATTGGTATAATCAGCTATTAATTTTAACTTTTCTTCTTTAGTTCTCCTTGTTATCGTATTAAAATACTCTTTATGTTGAGATTCATACACCATTACAAAGAGGATAGATAGGTGTGCTTGAGTTGACGCTTATACCTAACTATACCTTACAAGAACATCATATTCAGTTATAGTCACTCTATGAGAGGGATTCCAACGCACGTAATAGAATGTTTGTTAAGGCTTTTTGTCGCAACACGAACTCTTTTTTGGATAATACGGTGGATGCATGTATACCGATTTTCTTATAATGTGAAGTTAATTATTCCCGGTATGGTAATTCCTTTTTTGTTATCAAAAACTATTGCTACACTATGTTTCGCTCTAGTGACGCCAACATAAAATTTTGATTTACTTTGTGGTTTCATTTCTTTGCTATGATCCAATATCCAATCAAGCATCTTTGAAGTCGGGTAAATCAAAACTCTTTCAAAAGTAAGTCCTTTGGATTCACCAAGATTCATTGCGGAATATATAGAATTTACAGATATTCTTCGAGTATCTCTTAATTGCATAGGTTGATAAATTGATAAATAAGTATCTACATCCGACGGTGATACGAAGAACACTCCATCGTGCCCTGTTGGTTCGTGTCCGATGTATTCACAGGGTTTGAAATTGCTATAAATTAAATTGGCGAATTCACATATCTGTCGATTGTTTCGGTAAGTCTTGTTAAGTGTTGTATCGTCTATATCAACAGAGAACTCTGAACACTCATTCTCAACAAACTCTTTTATGTTGCCGTCTGCATACTTTTTGTGTTTTGCCTCATTGTGAGTGTGATAAGTTACTTGTCGTGGATCTCCAACCAATAAAACGTTAGAGTCTAAAGAAAACAAGAGTTTAATTATTTCCAAATCATATCCCGCCATATCTTGAATTTCATCAATGAATATATGGGAATATATTTTTCCTATTCGCTTGATTACCTTTCCATCCGTCAATTTGTTTGCTTTAACAACAAATTTGGAAAGCTTGTCAGAATATATAAATTGTGATTTGCTAAAATAATGATTCTTCGGATCATCTTCTCTAAAGTATACAGGTTGTCCATTTTTTCCTCTAAAACGAAAACCAGATTTTTCATTAACTAACAACAATCCTTTAACCTTACCATTATAAATAACACTTTGATAGGGCTTAACTCCGTGTTGTATTAAAAATGAAAACCAAGTTTGAATAGTAATATTATCCGGTACACACCCATTTAATTTGTAGAATTTCTTAACGATTTCTTTTTCGTTTGCTTCAGTATATGTGGTAATAAGAACTTTGCCATCTGTAACCTTCAAAGCTTCATTAATAAGATGAGTTGTTTTGCCTGAGCCTGCCGCAGCAATAATTAATTTATTACTCATCCTTTATAGCCTCCAATATATACTCAGGGAAAGCTACCTCTTCGCTTGTTTCAAAAACAGCCAATGCGATTTCAGTTTTGTGATGTTTCATATATTTTTGAAGTTTATCAAGAGATTCAAAATCAGTACCAAGTATCTTGTTAAATAACGCTAAATTGTTTCCATTCGCTTTTAATAATTTAGGCTCAAGAGTGTTATAGTTATATGGTTTGCCATTAATGGTGAGCGTGCCCGTATCTACAACCTCATCATAACAAATTTTGATATTTTCTTTCTTGTTCGCCTTAATAAAATTAGCATACTTTCTTTCAATAGCTTCGATATTACCATCGTTGTCAGTAACTACAGCAACGTTCAAATCCAAAGCTTCTGCTAGTTCTAAAAACCTCAAGAAAGATGTACCTACTGAAATCACATCAATTTGATCTTCGATGGGAAGGCGATTGTTGTTATTGTTCTTATATGCTTTTTGAACGACAAGCTCATCAGAATCGCCTTCAACCAATATAGCTTTCTTACACAATATAAGTCTTAATGTATCATACCCTGATATCTTCTTAAAGAAATCCGCTGATGCCAATTCTGTTACTCTGATAACTTGATGATTTTCAAGGAGTAGCAAATTTTCCAAACCCAACTTATTTGCAACAAAACTACTGTGCGTTGAAATAATTATTTGCTTGTCCTCATATTTTTCATCAATAGCTTTGATCAACTGATTCAATTTCGAAAAAGACAGATGGCTTTCGGGTTCTTCGAGAAGAACTATTTGGGCGTGTTGTGCACTTTTGTGAGTCAACGCCAATTCAGTTTTCATTACACACTGAGCTCCCTTGCCTATATATCCAAAGGGCACGTTGTTGAGTTGTGTAACCAAACTGCTTTCCCAAGCATTTTTCGTTCCTAAATCTACAGTTAATGAAACAGTTCCTTCTACTATTGACGATTCTGAACTGATGCGTGCATTAATTGCTTTTATAGAATTATCATCAATGAATGTATCTTTCATCTTTCTATGTGCTTGTGAAACCGCGGTTACTTCTTCAGGTGAAAGCAGATCTTTCACAATTCTTGAAATATAGACATCCGAGCCGTTTTGATAGCGATAGTTTGAAGAGTCAATCATTGCTGACTTAATGGGAATACTTCGAATAGTAACAGATTGACGAGCAAACGACGTCCAAGAAGCTTCGTAATACTCAATTGGAATACTCATCATATTTCTCTTTGAAACTAGTGTGTTGTATTCACTGTTGTATTTTTCATTAAAAGCAATTTCAAACTTCAAGCCTTCACAAGAAGCGCGTTCTGAATTTTCATTTCCTTCATACTCCGGATCGATAGATCTATCAAAGAATATTTCAATGCTAATCAAGGGTGGAGGTAATGCTATGCCACTGTTAACGGAATTAATGTATAAGTCAACGACTTCTTTATTAAACAAGTATTGGGAAAGCTCGTTTCTGATATTTCTTCCACCGTATAAACCTGTCAATGCAATATGTATAGCTTCTAAAATTGTTGATTTGCCTGTTTCATTGTTCCCGACAAGAATATTCAAACCTTTATTTAATTCGATTTCAAATAGTCCTTTGAAACATTTGAAATTTTGAATTTTGATTTTCTGTATAGCCATTTTAAGACCTCTTTTCAGATACTTATTGTATGCAGATTTATAGTGTTCAAACATATTATAATATGTTATTAGGAGGATTGCAACTATGGATATTGTAAAAGTTTTTGGAACTAACTTAAAGAAATACCGTACCGCATTGGGTATATCTCAAGAAGCTTTTGCTGATAAATGCGGTATGCATCGTACTTATATAAGTGCAATCGAATGTTATCGTAGAAGTATTTCTTTAGAAAACATTCAACGAATAGCAGATGCTCTTGAAATTGATACTTATAAACTTTTTATGGAGGAAGAAACAAAATGATATATACTCTTGAAGATTTTATTAGAGAATTCAAAAAAATCAAAGAACTTGGATGGGTAAAAACACACCGTTCTGGTCCAACTGGAATTGGCAAAACTTTAGAAGATTTGCTTGGTATACCCGAAAACAATATCGACGGTCCAGATTTCGGAGACTATGAGCTCAAATCTTGCCGCCTTGACTCCAAAAGTATGCTCACTATTTTTACAAAAACACCACAACCTAAAGGTGCAGCAAATACGCTTCGTATGACTTTTGGTTATTCTAGTAATGCATATGATAATGACGAAAAGGTTCTTCATGCAACTCTTTCGGCAGATAGATTCGTTTCTATAGCTAATACTGGTCACCAATTGAAGATTAAATGTGATATCGAAAAAATCTCAATAGTTGCTGAGGATGAAAAAGAATATGCGTACTGGACACGAGAACAACTTAAAAAAGCATTTGAAAAGAAATATAAAAACAAGTTTATTTATGCGAAAGCAGAATCTCAAGGAGTAGGTGCTAACGAGCACTTTCTCTTTGTTGAAGCATACGAGGTATCTGGTTTTAATTATGATGCTTTTGTTAAATTACTCGAAAAAGGGAAAATTTATATCGATCTAAGAATCGGTCAATATCACGGAGGGGTTAAAAACGGTCAAACCCACGATCATGGAACAGGGTTCCGTATCAAAGAAACGGACCAACCTTTGTTGTTTAAAAATAACAAGAAAATCATTTAGGTGGTAGTTTATGGCAGAACGCAGAATTAAAGTATCAGGTAAATTAACTTCTGATGAGGAGTTTAAAAGTGAGCTAGAGAGAATACGTGATAAAGGTTTTATTAAATCTCATCGCTCCGGAGATACCGGAATTGGAAAAACGCTTGAAGATGAGTTAGGCATAGAAGAAAACTCTATTCAAGCTTCCGATATAGGAGATGTAGAACTAAAAGCCAATCATATAGGGTCGAACAGCAAAGTTACGTTGTTTACCAAGGCTCCCAACAAACGTGGTGTTAACAACAAAGTGTTGCGTATGAAATACGGATATAAAACAGATGAGTCAAGAGAATTAAATGAAGATGTTCAAATATTACATACCTCAGTTAATGGAACTTCTTTTAATACTTTAAACGGAGAACCGTTTATGAAACTTACTGCTAAAGATGATAAATTATACTTGGAACACGCAGTCGATGGCATCTTGGAAGACGTCTATTGGGATAAAGCGCAGTTAAAAAAAGCTTTTGACAAAAAATATCCATCAAGAAAAATGTATCACGTTCAAGCTGAAAGCAAAGTTGAAGACGGAGAAGAATATTTTAGATATTCCGAAGCATATAGTTTGGAAAATTTCAATGCAGATAAAATGTTAGATAGACTAATGACTGGAGATTTAGAAATGGATATTAGACTTGGAATCTACGCTTCAGGAAAAAGAAAAGGAAAACCTCACGACAATGGTACAGCTATAAGAGTGTCTTCACAAAAACTTGATGAGTGTTTTGATACTAAGAAAAGACTATTATAATAGCGAAACTCCGCCGAAGTAATATTTGTTCGGCGGAGTTTTAATTTAAATTTTACGAAGAATGACAATGTGTTCGTTCGACATTGTAGAAGATTTTACTCCGCTTTCATTTGAGGGAGAATTTAAAGATGGCATAACTTTATTGATAATATTTCTATCTACTGTATGGATGTGCTGCAAACCGTATTGCTCTGCTATCTCAGAAATAATCTTATCGGTTAATAACAATTCGCCCTTTACTGTTCTATTGCCAACAACCCAAAACTGATAAGCACCTGATTTAGTTTTATTCGATATAGCAGCAATAGATTTGCTTAAGTCTAAATAAAAGCTATATACATCTCCGGCTCGCTCTAGATCTATATCCTTAATTCGTTCTAAGGATGTACGTAGAGTGTTACTTGAAATTGTAAACTCGAAACCGTTTCTATATTTATTACCACCCATCAAAGTTTTGTCGATGCCCATAATTTCTTTTTCAGATAGTTCAAAAAGATCTAACCATTGTAATGACAATCTGCTATATTCTCCGTAAGCCACCGTTGTTCTGCTGTCACCATATGGCGGAGAAGTAATAACAAGATCTACTGAATTGTTTGGAACATCTTCTAATATAGTGGCATTGTTTTTAAATATGGATATGGCTGCATCTACTCCTACATCAGCACAAGCCTCATCAAAGGAGTTCATTTTCTTGACATTGCGGTTTAATATAGTCGCGAATTCTTTTATTACATCCGGTTCGAATACATCTACCTTGTTAGCTGGCATGCGGAACATTTTAAATTCTCCGTTGCGTCTATTAGAAACAAAGCGTATTGTTTCGCTGAATGCTACAAAAATAAACTCTCTAATATCTTTGTTTTCAATTCTGTTAATCTCTTTTTTTATCAAAGATAATAACAAAATCACACGAGGCTTAAACCAATAACCAATGTTCTTGAAATTCGGCACATCAATATCTATGTAGTTATCCTGTGTGTATTTGAGCAAATATTCTGGTGCATTGACACCCCATCCATCTTTAGCTGTTAAATCCAATTTGTAATCACAACGCATAACCTCATCCACAACATCAATCTGAAGAGAGAACTGATTATAAACATCACCTACTCGATCATACAAATTCTGTGTTTCTCTTTGCAACAAACTTATATCTAATCGTGTGGTTTTCACCTTGCTTAAATAAAGAGCAAGCGGGTTTATATCATTACCAAATACCTTTTTAGCTCCCGAAAGCATACTTTCAACAAGAACCGTTCCCGATCCCATAAAAGGATCAAAAATTGTGTCTACCGTCTGTATCTCTTTTACCAGTCTGATAATATTACGACTGATGGGGCAAACCATCATAGCAGGATAATTGTGAATGCCATGAGTGTATTCTCTAACATCCGTATTCTTAAAATCCCAAAAATCTTTTGGTAGAGAATTTAGTGAAGATATAAGTTTTTGATCTTTCTGTGTAAGCTCTTTATTAGCTACTTCCTGTACCATATCGCTTGTATCCCGTTTCAGCTCAGGGATTTCTCCTTCGTGGGTTTTTACTTCTACTGTACAAATAGTATCGTTATGCCATCCTCCGTGAGGTACTAGCAAAATTCGTTCGATTTCAAAACCGTATTTATATCCTATTCCACCGCTGTTCCAACCAAATGTTATTACTTTACCACCTAATTTTACAATTCGAGATATTTCCCGTTTGTGGTTTCCCCAAAACGAAGCTTTGGTTGTGTCCCACGTTACATTATATCCAACATTATTGTAACATTCACTAACTTGTCTTGGTGAATAAGGTGGATCGTATAAAACTCCGTCAACAGAATTACTATCAAATAATTTCAAAAAGTCCAAAGCGTCTAAATGGTAGTCAGTATCGAACTCCATACTTAGATCATTTGTGACAGTAGCGAGCTTATTTTGATTAGCAAAAGGATCAATCCATAGACCATCAGTTAGTTCTTCTGTTATCAAATCGTGTATAGGCTTAATATCAAATGTGTTTTTATTGGGCATTGCCCATACTCGTTCTATAGAAATATTAGTATTAACACGTTTAGTCTTTTTTGCGACCTTTTTTCTTGCGTCAGCAGGCTTTTCTGCATTTTCAGGTATGGTCCATACATTACCAACTCGTTTAGCGCCTTCTATACGTCCTTCATTACAGAGAACTTGCACTCTTCTTGGTGTCATATTCCATTTTTCCGCTGTTTGAGCTACACTTAAATAATTCATATTGACCTCCACTATTTGATACATTTATTATATACCGAAATACGAATAAAAGCAAGGGTGTTTTCGCAAAAAAATAAGCAGCATAGAGAAATCATTTCTCTATGCTGCTATATTAGGTTAATTGTAAATTATATCGTGAGTTAACACTTACTTAACTTTTACTTAACTTTTACACTAAATGCTTTTATCTTCTCTGTGTTTGAACAAAATTATTTATTAAGGATATAACTCTGCTTCATTTAATAACCGTTCAAGCAGAATATTGATATTAGAATAACGTTTTATGGAATTATTACCCTCTTGTATAAATTTCCATGATTGTTCATAACTCATCTCTAACAAAGCACCTGGCGTTGCCTTGATAGCCGAAACAAAACCATCTGGATCAAACTCATAGCGTGCTGCATATTCGTCTGATTTATTGATCTTTTCACGTGGAGATAAATTTGCATCACCGTACAAAAAATGGTCTAAATTGCTTGAAAAAAAGTATACCGAATACTTGGGGCGTTTAGTCTTAATGTGTATTTCAGGTATCGAAGAAAGGTAGTTTAAATTCTCACTTTTTCTCTCGTTGCGAATCACCATATTTTCGACATCAGTTGTTAGTATCCCATCATCACTATAATAAGGCTTATCCTCACCATTTGGATTTTCTCCATGGATTACTTGCTCTCTTGGAATGAATGCTCCGTCTAAATCAACAAGCTGAATAACCTCTGTGATATCTTTTGGATATAACTTTTCAACATCAAAAAAAGTTTCAAAAAATAGTTTGTAGATACATCCTTCAATAACCTTTGGAGATATTCCATGTTTAGATGTTATGTCTCCACGTTTATCACGACCATCTTCTACTATTGTAGGAAAGAACACTTCGATTTCTGGATCTATACTGTCATATAATGCTGAAATAACAGGTTTTAAGGCATTTATTTCTGATTGTCCCTCTACTAAGAACAATACTACTTTTCTTTTTTGTCGTTTACCTTTCATGATTCTATTGACATCCTCGCTTTTCTCATTGCGGCAGCAATTTTAAATCGCTTAGTTTTATTATAAATTTTCTCTTCTTGTTCTCCAAGAATTATTTCTCTAAAATAGATGTCACGCAAATTATTAGTAGGAGAAATATTTTTTAGTCGAAAATATCGATTATAAGGATTAGTTGTAGTAAAAACTAAGAACTTTTTGTTTATAACTTCTAAGGGTCTCAAATTATGAGATGTAAAAATAAATTGTCCCTTACCAGATTCCTCAAAAGTTTGCAATATCTCTCCCAACAGATATTCGAAAACACCAGCATCAAACTCATCTATAGCTAGCGTGAAAGATTGATCGTTATAAGCTGCAACAATGAGACTAAGAACAGAAATAATTTTTCTAACACCATCAGATTCATCTCTTAATGGTAATTCTTTACCGTCTCGATATGCTACCAATTCCGCTACACAACCAGATTCGCCATTATCTATGATAGCATCGCTAACTTTTTTAAAACCGATTCTTAAACCTGGCACTAATTGAAATAACACTTCACTAATTCCATTTAGAACCATATTAAAATGTTCAAATTCATCGTTGCTGAATTTTTGTGGTGATCTAACATCAAAATGCACCATACCATTTCTAGTATAAAGTGGTAATGCAAAGTTTAAACGAATAAGTCCTGATGACTTCGTGTCTATTACACAAAAGAACAAGGATGCAAAAAGACGCATTTCAAGAAGCACTTGATAATATACCGAGTACAAATTGCTATTCTTAAATATTTGTAATGTTGTTTTACTAAATATAAAAGAACGTGACTTTTCTGCCGTTAATTTTTTGTTAATTTCCAAATCTAAAATAGCTTTTTTATCTTTTCCAACAAATGCTTTCAATTTAGGGGTGGAACCAAATGGAGCTGTTGTAACAGACGTATCCACAATTGTTTGCTTTATTTTTCTTTTACCATCTTCATCCCAAGACAGCTTTATTATTTCATGATATACAAATACCTTATAAGCATCCTTTGGAATAGGGTAATCTTCGGGAGCGTCTTTATATTTTTCTTGAATTTCTTCTTCAGTAAGTTTGACTTTTTTCAACTTAAAAGCATATTCAAGTTCTCGGATTTCTCCCCTGATATATTGCAAATCAAAATTGAAAATTAGGTAAGAAAACTCGTCATCAACTGAAATACAATCAGCATATACATCTGGAACACTTCCACCCGCCATTAATATCTCTAATATAGAAAGAGCTTCAATAAGCGCTGTTTTTCCAGAACCATTTTGTCCATATAATCCTAAAACATCTGATTTAGTACCATATGGAATATATTGTTTTCCACAATCTAGTACAATTTCACCATGTTTTACACTTTTAAAATTATTAAGCTCAATTTTTTTTATTCTTACGGTCGGTAAGTCTGTCGCATGCTCATCCGTAAAGAAAAAATCACTTTTAAAGTCCATAAATAAACCCTTCCTTTTCTCTATCATTGATTTTACTCCCTTCAATCGTATTTGTCAATATAGTATGCTGTTTTTATATAAAATATTCGTTTTGTTAAAAGTGTGAGCCGTTTTTTGCTATACACAAAAACTCTCGATATTATATATAGTGTACCTGTTTTTTCTTACTATCATATCACCTAGTAATTAATATGCAAAAAGTAATGCTATTAAAAAGTGTCCCTTTATAATTATAGAATAAGTTGAGTACCATAAACTGGACATAGAATTTTCTATTGAGAACCACTGTACAAATAACATAACAAAAATAACACCTTATTAAGATTACTATATCGAATCCGTATTTTATTTGACTTGCTTTATTTAACCGGGAAATAGTTCTGCATAAAATCCACTATTCATATGTATTTTGCGATATTAACAATCGCCAAACCTTTTTCTGTGGCATACTTTACTGTATAAAATGTTCCACCTTTATTTTCTGTTAGATAACAGATACAAAGTGAGCTATTATCAACAAGATGTCGATTACGTTTATGCATACAATCACTTGTGTAATTCTGTGATGTATAAACAACCTTATCAGCCTTCTTACGAATTTTCTCATACAACTCTATATTATCCTTTGACCATCCTTGCGTTTGATTAAGGCAGGGTAACACAAGAATTAGTCGTATATCAGGATAATATTTTTTTAGCTTTAGAACAGTTAACGCAGATATTGTATCAAAGCCTAAAGCTCCTCCTGCTCCGAAGTATCGGTATCCTTTCTTTATAAAGCTCTCGACGATTTTTTCGGTTATAGTGGAGATTTTATTATATTCCTCAGCAGATATATTTCTGTGTCCTGTAAAACAACAGGTTTTTTCTCTCATCATTTAAACACCTTCTAAATACTAAAAGCACTATAAAACCACGCTATAATATTTATAGTATATATCTACACTTTTTAAACATCAATAGTCTGTGGATAAAACAAAATAATATTTATAGACTATATTTAGAGGTGGTTTAGATGAGCGAAATTGCAAAACATATTGGACTGCGTATCAGAAGCTATAGAACACAATTGGGATATAGTCAGGAAAGACTTGCAGAGATTTCAGGCTGTCATCCTACTTATATAGGACAAATAGAAAGAGGAGAGAAGAATCCTACACTTGAAAGTGTAGAAAAAATCGCTATAGCTCTTAATCTTTCTTTGTCAAAGCTATTTGAGAATCTTGGTAGCGATAATAGCGACGAAAGAAATATACCTCTTGAATGCTATGAATTTTTACTTTCTAAAAGCAAGGCTGAGCAACAACAAATTTATAAAATACTCCTTGAATTGGATAAATACAAAAGCAATTAAGCATAATTAATTATTTTTAAAGCTTGAACTATAACTAGTTGATGTTGCAGTTACTCAATTAAGAGTGGGGTAGACTTGGGTAAATAAAATATGATGATGTTACAAAGGTTTAAGTCAAAGACCATATTATAATTACTAATAACATAAGCTGAGTGAAATATAACGAGCATAAAGTAACTCTCTAAAAGCGGAACTAGTTCCGCTTTTTATGAAGTTTTTTGAATAAAACAAAAAAGCCTGGCAGATTTTCTTATCTGACCAGGCAATTTTTATTATACTATGTATTCCAAAATAGAAACATTTTCAGTGGTGTGTTTTCCAAAATCGAAAGCTATCAAAATAATCAACAACATTTTCCCAAATTTTTTTAATTTTATCGTTGACTATCGGATTTACATACGCTATAATACCCCTGTAAACAAAAAAATAAAGCATCCACAGCCCACCAACTGTTGGGGAACAGTTAGAAGGCATACGCTATTAGAGTTTTACGAGAACTCATAATAACTTGTGAACGCTATTTATTCTCTGTATATTCTACAGGGGTTTAATAGATTTGTCAAGAAAGTTCGTACACTCTTTTAGCGATGGGGGTATGGACTTTCTTTTTTGTTTTTAACTCAAAATTTAATCCCCAGAACATTGACAAAAATACAAAGGTTGTTATAACAACAGTATCGCCAAGACCACTGATGCATTCGCAGTCAGTCCGTTCCATAAATGGAGCTTCCTAACCTCTGTCGAGATGACACAGGGAACGAATAGCGTGCCAAATACATCTTTAGACTTTCACACACACTTAAAGATATATTTGCTACTACTTTAACAACTGGGTAAGAGCGTTGCTCTGATTAATACGTCAATCAAAGTACTGGTGCAGTAAAACCGTGAATGTCGGTAGGACATGCCTTGGTGTAAAGCTTGTAAATCGCTGTATTGCGTAAGCCAACCGTAAGCAGGAACCTTTTGACAGGTGAAATTTGTTATGTTACTGAATAAAAGAAAAAACGGAACTAGTTCCGTTTTTGAAAAGCAATATTCTGTTTTAGAGGACACACTCTAGAGTATATCCTCTAAAATGAATGGTGCGCTGGGAGGGACTCGAACCCCCGACCTACTGGTTCGTAGCCAGTCACTCTATCCAGCTGAGCTACCAACGCATAGTCTATTTTCGACTGCCTATATATAATATCACATCACTATTAAAAAATCAAGTCTTTTTTTGAATTTTCTTAAAATTTTATATTTGTTTTTTATTTATTTGGTGATTGTAAATTTATTATACAAACTTTCTTTATTTGTTATGTTGTTAATAAAGTACATATACGCTCTTATAAACAAAACAAGGATATACAACCGTTTATTATGTCTATCCTTGTTTTGTTGTTATCAGATTATTTAATATTTAAATTATTTATTTAAATATTAGAATGTTTTGTATAGCATTTAATTATCCTAAAAATGCATAAAACACTTTTTATATCATTGGATTACTCAAAAAATGCACAGAAGGCTCTGTATGCCATATATACATCTACCTTAGATACAATCTCCATTGGTGCATGCATAGAAAGCACAGGCACACCTAAATCTACTACATCTACATTCATATTGGCAACATATTTTGCAATGGTGCCACCACCACCACCGTCTACCTTGCCAAGCTCGCCTGTTTGCCATAGTATATCTTCACGCTGTAGCATACTGCGAATTTCTGCCATATATTCAGCAGAAGCGTCAGAGGTGTCGTACTTACCACCACTACCTGTATACTTTGTGATAACTACACCGTTATTTATATAAGAGCTGTTGTTAGGCTCGTAAGCACTTGCGTAGGTTGGGTCAAATGCTGCATTAACATCAGCAGATAGACACTTGCTGTTATTAAGTGCAGTATAAGCCTTAACGCCTTGAGCGTCTGCAAGCTCGTTTACAAAATGCTCCATAAAGGCAGACTGCATACCTGTGTTACCATCACTGCCAGTTTCTTCTTTGTCTACTAAAAGAGTAATAGCTGTATATTCAGGTGCTTCTGCATTTACTGCCGCCATTAGTGCAGGGTAAGCACACACCTTGTCGTCGTGACCATAAGCACCTATCATACTTCTGTCAAGACCAATATCTCTTGCGTTAAATGCAGGAACAAGAGTAAGCTCGGCAGAAAGGAAATCTTCCTCTAAAATTCCGTATTTCTCAAAAAGAATATTCAGAATATTAAGCTTTACAAGCTCAGCTTCTTCGTCATTGCTGAATGGTCTGCTACCGATAAGCACATTCATATCTTCACCAGTAAACACCTTAGCCATTGGCTTTGTTACCTGGTCCTTTGCAAGGTGTGGCAAAAGGTCTGTTACACAGAAGCAAGGGTCGTTTTGAGCCTCACCTATATTAACATTAACTGTAGAGCCGTCTTTAAATGCAACTGTACCGTGCAAAGCAAGAGGAATTGCTGTCCACTGGTATTTTTTAATACCACCATAATAATGTGTTTTAAATAGAGCAAGGTCGTTTGCCTCGTAAAGTGGATTTGGCTTTAGGTCTAATCTTGGTGAGTCGATATGTGCAATAGCAAAACGCACACCATTATCTACTGTTTTCTTACCAAATACTGCAAGCAAGATATTCTTTTTACGGTTAACAACATAAACCTTGTCACCTGCTTTATATTGCTTTGTGCTGTCGTATTCTGTAAATCCATTTGCCTGTGCTATTTTTACAGAGGTTTCTACAGCCTCTCTCTCGATTTTTGCATTATCCAAAAATTCTACATAGCCCTTACAAAATTCATCTGCCTTTGCAATTTCTTCGGTAGATAGCTTTTTTATACCTGATTGCTTCTTTATAAATAGCTTTTCTTTTAGCTGTGTAGCCATTGATTTTTCTTTATTTTCCATTATATTCAATTCCTTTCGTTATTAATTTCTCCAGCATTTTCATAAAAATTCTTCGCAAGCATTACCTTTTTGACATAAGACTCTGTTTCTGGGTATGGTATTTCGTATAGAGTTTCACCATCTGTTGAGTAATTTCCGTCAGCAAGCCAATTGTCAACTGCACCAAAGCCTGCGTTGTATGCCGCTATAGCTGCTTCTTCATTTGTATACTTCTCAAGCAAAAACTCTAAAAATATACAACCATACTCTATATTAACCTTTGGCTCGTACAAATAATCAGTACCCATTGTAGCCTCTCCGTTTTTGTAGGTTTGTAGCCACTCAAAGGTTTCGGGCATTATCTGCATAAGTCCTAAAGCACCTACTCGTGATTCGGCATTGGGGTCAAAATTACTTTCTGTTTTTATTACAGCAAATACAAGATTGGGGTCAATATTATATGTTTCTGAATATTCATAAACATATTCATCGTATTTTGTAGGGTGAAGCACACGACCTAATTCTTTCGTAGAATTAACATAAATTACTACTATTATTATTGAAAGCAAAAGAAATACTATGGCAAATATGCCAAGTGCAACTATACCTCCAAAATAAAACTGAGGTTTTTTTCTTCTGCGTCTTCTACCTCTTCTTCTTGCTGTGGTAATTTTGCTCACCTCCCGATTATATTTTTAGCATAATTATTTACAAATTATATTTTCTAGTATTTTATCTGCATTAAGATATATTTCATCCTTTGATAAGCTACCGTCAATTACAAAATCAGCTCTATTTATATAAAAATCATTGCTGTTTTGTGCGTTTATTCTAATATTAGCATTTTCAGCTGTAAGATTATCTCTTTTAATAATACGCTCACGGCGAATTTCTACAGGTGCTACTACTGCTATTACATAATCACAAAGCACATCCATTTTACTTTCAAGCAAAACAGCAGCGTCGAATAAAATCACAGGATTTTCTACATTATTTCGTATTTCATCAATAGTTTTTATAACCTGCATAGTTATCCAAGGGTGAGTTATATTGTTAAGCCTTTGAGTATTTTCTGGCGTTGAAAAAGCTCTTTTAGCAAGTAACTGACGATTAAGTGTACCGTCACTGTTAAGTATATCATCGCCAAACACAGCACAAGCCTGCACAAGACAATCGCTACCCTTTTCAAGCGACATTCTACCCAGCTTGTCGGCATCTATAGCATAACAGCCCTTGCTTTTTAAATATTCTGTTATAGTTGATTTACCTGCACCAGTAGGGCCTGTAATACCTACAACCTTAAAGTTACGCAAGATTAATCACCTCAAATCCAGCAGAGCGAATAAGCCTGTTATATACAGCCAGCCCAACACCATCGGTATCAGGACAGCGTGCATATACTGTTTTTAGTCCCATTTCGTCAAGCTGTCTAAGTGCTGTAAACAGATTATGTGCCTGTGCTGTGTAGTCGGTTTCGTTACCTAATGACACATAAGGTACAACAAGCTTATCAATATCGCTATCATAGCAAAGTGCACCTGTGGAGTCATCTTTATTTCTGCTTATATAATTAATATATTCATCTTGATTGCCATTTAATATAATAATTCGTGCTTTTGGTGAATAATGTTTATATTTCATACCAGGACTTGCCACAATTGCATTTGCGTCTAGCATTTGTGTTACACCCTTATCGATATTAATTTCACCTATAACCTCTTCAAGCTGTTCTACAGTAATTCCACCAGGACGAAGTAGTGTTGGTGGCTCGGTAGCAACAGTAATAACTGTTGACTCTAACCCAACCTTGCTTTCACCACCGTCAATAATAAGTGGTATTCTACCGTTTAAATCGTCATAAACGTGCTGTGCTGTTGTAGGGCTAGGACTGCCAGACAGATTAGCTGACGGTGCAGCCAATGGCACACCTGCACTCTTGATAATTTCTAACGCTGTTTTATGTGACGGAAAACGCACTGCTACTGTTTTTAAGCCTGCTGTAACTTGAAATGGCACATTGCTTGAGCAAGGCATAATAATAGTTAATGCTCCTGGCCAAAACGCCTGTGCAAGCTTTTTTGCCTTTTCTGGGAAGGTGCTAACCAAATTATCTACTTGAGAAATATCTGCTATATGCACAATAAGAGGGTTATCCATTGGTCTGCCCTTTGCCTTAAAAATTTTTTCTACAGCGTTACCATCAAGTGCATTTGCTGCTAGACCATATACTGTTTCGGTAGGCATACCAACAAGCTCTGCATTTCTTAAAAGCTCACCTGCTAAATTTAAGGCTTTTTCGTCAGGCTTTAATACCTGTGTATTCATTACTGTTCAAGTCCTTCCTGCAATTGCTCGGCACGGTATGCTGTTATAAGTGGATCAATAACCTCATCAAGAGCACCATTTACAACCTCATCCAGCTTATATAGTGTAAGACCTATACGGTGATCGGTTACTCTGCTTTGTGGGTAATTATATGTTCTTATACGCTCACTTCTGTCACCTGTACCAACCTGAGATTTACGCTCCTGTGCAACAGCCTGTGTCTGCTCATCTCGTTTTGCCTGAAGCAAGCGTGACTTTAGCACCTTCATTGCCTTATCCTTGTTTTTATACTGACTTCTTTCGTCCTGACATTCTACAACTACGCCAGTAGGTAGGTGAGTAATTCTGATAGCAGATTCAGTTTTATTTATGTGCTGACCACCAGCACCACTACTTCTGAAGGTATCAATCTGCAAGTCAGCAGGGTTAATCTCTAGCTCTACATCCTCTGCCTCTGGCAATACTGCAACTGTAACTGTTGAGGTATGTATTCTGCCCTGTGTTTCGGTTTCTGGTACACGCTGTACTCGGTGTACACCACTTTCAAACTTTAATCTTGAATATGCACCCTGACCGTTTACCATAAAGCTTACTTCTTTAAAGCCACCAATGTCAGTTTCGTTTGCGTTTAACAGCTCTGTTTTAAAGCCACGCTTTTCTGCATACATAGAGTACATTCTGTAAAGTACAGCAGAAAACAACGCTGCCTCCTCACCACCTGCACCACCACGAATTTCTACAATTACATTTCGGTCATCGTTAGGGTCTTTTGGTAGTAGCAAAATTTTAATATTCTGCTGACTTTCTGCCATTGTAGCTCTGGCCTCTGAAAGCTCTTCTTCTGCAAGCTCTTTCATCTCTTTGTCGGTGTCGCTGTCGTTTAAAAGCTCCAGCGACTCCTCAATTGTAGCCTTAGCCTGCTTATACACCTTGTATTCATCAACAATAGGCTCTATCTCTTTGAATTCCTTCATTATCTTCTGATAAAGCTCAGGGTCTGCTGCTACTGTTGGGTCATAAAGCTTATTGTTAAGCTCGTTATATCTCTTTTCAAAAATATCTAATTTGTTTTCAAACATAAAAATTCTCCTTACATTGTAGTAATAGCTGTGTTAATTATTTTCGTTGCTACTCTGCTCGTGTTATCTTTTTTATGTTTTTTTCTATTTTCACTCTTGGCACCATAACCTCTCTGCCACAGCCCTGACATTTAATTTTAAAATCCATACCTACACGCAAAACTAAAAAGCTTTTGCTAGAGCAAGGGTGTGGCTTTTTCATCTCTAGTATATCGCCAACTTTTACATCCATTTGTCAAAGCTCCTTTCTGAAAATTTCACATCGTTATATTATATCACGGTTGCCAATATTATGCAATTTTATTAATCACATATATATGCACTAAGCTTGTTATATAATTCTGGGTCAAGTAATGCTTCTACACTTATACCCTCTGCCACATAGTCTTCACTTACAAGAGTTGCCTTGTTGCGAATATCTGCAACCAAGCCACCCTTATCAAAAGGAATTAACAGCTTTACTCGTTTAATTTTTACTGGTAGATTATCCTCTACAGCCTGCAAAAGCTTGTCGATTCCTGTTCCGTTTTTAGCACTTATTCTTACCGATTTACTCATAGATGGTACTACAGAGCTTTGCTCGTCAACCTTATCCCACTTGTTAAGCACAGGGATAACAGGAGTATCTCCACAGCCTAGGCTCTGTAAAAGCTCCTTAGTAACCTGTAAATGAAGATAAGCCTCCTCTGATGATGCGTCACAAACATTTAAAATAATATCAGCAGTTGCAGCTTCTTCAAGAGTTGATTTAAATGCTTCTACAAGGTGGTGTGGCAATCTTCTTACAAGACCTACTGTATCAATCAGCATAACAGTAACACCATTTGGTAGCTTTAACGCTCTTGAGGTAGGGTCAAGTGTAGCAAAAAGCTTATCCTCGGCAAGCACACCTGCATTTGTAAGGTAATTCATAAGTGTAGATTTACCTGCATTTGTATAGCCTACTATAGCAGCAGTAATTACACCATCTTTCTTTCGTCTGTTTTTAAGCATATTACGGTGTAGCTCTACATCTGCAAGCTGTTCCTTTAATGTTTCCATTTTTCTGCGAATATGACGCTTGTCGGTTTCTAGCTTTGTTTCACCAGGACCTCGTGTGCCTATACCACCACCAAGTCTAGACATAGCTACACCCTTACCAGTTAGTCGTGGTAGCATATATTTAAGCTGTGCAAGCTCTACCTGTAGCTTACCCTCTTTACTTCTTGCTCTAAGTGCAAAAATATCGAGTATAAGCATAGTTCTGTCGATAGTGCGTACATCGGTTGCTTCTTCGATATTTCTTATCTGAGTAGGAGTAAGCTCGCAGTCGAATATAAGCAAATCAATATCGTTATTTGCAGAAAACTCTGTAATCTCTGCAAGTCTGCCACTACCCACATAGGTAGCAGTTTCTGGCTTATCCTTTTTCTGTGTTAATGTTGCTATCGGCTCTGCACCTGCACTTTCGGCAAGCTCCCACAGCTCGTCAAGTGACGCTTGTGCGTCGTAATCTCCTGTATCTACACATACAAGCAAGGCTCTTGTAGGCTTTTTCTCGTTTTCAAACAATTCCATAAATATCTCCTGTTAATCTTATTTTCTCATATATTAGTTTACTGTAAAAAATTTCTTTTTCCATAGTTTTACTTAATTGTATCAATTAGCTGTAAAATGGTCAACCAAACTAATGTAAAATAATTATAAATTTAATATACCCTGCTTGCTATACACATATAAAACCCTTGATTTATTTTTGTAATGTAAAAATTTTGAAAATATATTTTATTTACAGAAGATTTATGGTATTATTTAAGGTAATAAATATTTTATACTAATCGCTGTTTAAACGGTGGAATATATTGTTGAGCAGAATTTGCTCAGCACGAGGACGCCGACGCAGACAAGCTTTCGCTTGTCAAGGAGAAGGACGAAGTATTGAGTAAATTATGCCAACAAGATGTCTATTGTTTAAATAGAGATTAGTATTATTTATACACACATTATATTGTGCCTTTGAAAGGTTGTAAATAAAATGAAAGATAGTTATGATATAGTTATTTTAGGCTCGGGTGTTGCAGGCTTGTATGGTGCTTTGCAGTTTGACAGTAGCCACAGAGTGCTTGTTATTTCTAAAAAAACTGCCGAGCTTTCTAACAGCTCTTTAGCTCAGGGTGGTATTGCTGCTGTGCTTGATAAAGAAAACGACACGTTTGAATTGCACACAAACGATACTTTTGTTGCTGGTAAGCACAAAAACAACCCTAAATCAGTTGATGTGCTTGTTACAGAGGGCCCTGACGATGTTCGCAATCTGCGTAAGCTTGGTGTTGACTTTGACCTTGACGAAAACGGCAATATGCTTATGACTCTTGAAGCTGGTCACAGTCGAAACAGAATTGTACATCATAAGGATTTTACTGGTAAGGCTGTAACTGACAAGCTGATTGAAATTGTAAAAACAAAAGAGAATATAGACCTTGTAGAGGATACCATGGTGTTCTCGGTAGATAAGGCTGAAAACGGTTTTTACATTGGAATATTAAAAGATGGCGAGATTTCAACTATATCCTGTAGCTACTGTATTTTAGCCACAGGTGGTATAGGCAGAGTATATAAATACACTACAAACAGTGCAATAGCAACAGGTGACGGTATAGCCTTTGCAAGAAGATTAGGTGCTAAAATTATGCACCTTGACAGAATACAATTTCACCCTACTGCATTTGCTGCTGATAAAGACCGTGAACGCTTTTTGATAAGCGAGGCTGTACGAGGCGAAGGTGCTGTACTGCTTAACTGCTTTGGCGAACGCTTTGCACATAATTACGACAGCCGTGGAGAGCTAGCTCCACGAGATGTTGTAAGTGAAGCTATAGTAAAAGAGTCACTACGCACAAAAAGCGAAAACTTCTACCTTGACATAACACACAAGGGTGAAGAATTTGTAAAAGAGAGATTCCCTATGATATACGAAAACTGCCTTGCAGAGGGTGTTGACATTACAAAGCAGAGAATACCTGTTTTCCCTTGTCATCATTACCTTATGGGTGGTATAGATGTTGACTTAAACGGTAAAACATCTATCGACAGACTATACGCAGCAGGCGAATGTTCTCACACAGGTGTACATGGTGCAAACAGACTTGCAAGTAACAGCTTACTTGAAGCTCTTGTTTTTTCAAGACGAGCTGCACTTGATATTATAAAAGATATAAATGCTGGCAACAAAAAGACTGTATCGGGCGATAAACCAAAGTACAGCTTGGGTACTCTACCTTTACCAAAGGGTATAAGAACAGAAATTAGAAGCACACTACAGGACGCTTACTTTGTTCTTAAAAAGCCTGAAAAGTTCGCAGAAAGCTTTAAACGCTTTAACGAAATTTTAACAGACCTTGAAAACAACGATTACAAGCTTACCAGCGACTACATAGAAGCAAAAAGCCTTGCAACAGTAGCACAAGAAATTATGCTGGAAGTAACAGAAAAGAATCAGGAGGATTACTGATATGGTTAATCAGATATATATAGACAACCTTATAAAAACTGCACTACTTGAAGATATTAACTATCTTGACACAACTACAGATTATCTTATCCCAGCAGAGCAAGAGGGCGAGGCTAAGTTTTTAGCTAAAGCAAGTGGTGTGCTATGTGGTATTGATATTGCTTTAAGAGTTTTTGAGCTTTTACAGCCAGATTTCAAATACGAGGTATTTATAAAGGATGGAGAAAAGGTAAACGAGGGCGATATTATAGCAACAGTAAGCTGTAAAACACGCACACTTCTAAAGGGTGAGCGTACAGCACTTAATATTCTACAGCACCTAAGTGGTATTGCTACAGAAACAGCACGCTGTGTAGAGCTTGTAGAGGGTACAAACGCTTCTATTGCTGACACAAGAAAAACTCTACCTGGTATGCGACCAATACAGAAATATGCTGTAACAGTTGGTGGTGGCAGAAACCACCGTTACAATCTATCAGACGCAGCTATGCTAAAGGATAACCATATAGACGCCGGTGGTGGCATTACAAATGCTGTAGCTAAGCTAAAGTCAAAGCTTGGACATATGACAAAAATCGAAGTAGAGGTACGAAACCTTGACGAGCTTAAAGAGGCTATTGAAGCAAATGTAGATGTTATTATGCTTGACAATATGAGCCCAGAGCTTATGGCTGAGGCTGTAAAAATAACAGACGGCAGAGCACTTTTAGAGGCATCTGGTGGCATTACAAGTGACACAATCCGTGCTGTTGCAGAAAGTGGAGTAGATATTATTTCAATTGGTGCTCTTACTCACTCTGTAAAGGCATTTGATATTTCACTTAAAATTGTAAAATAATATAACTCAAAAGAGTAAACGCACTGTGATATAAACTGCACAGTGCGTTTTTTTAACTCAAAAAGCATACAACACAAAAATTAAAATGTGTTGTATGCTTTATTTTTTATAGCTTATTAGATTTTAAAATTATCAGAATTTACCACTTGCACCACCGTGGCTTCTGCCAGATGAGCTTCTGTGTGTGCTTGAGCCACCACCCGAGCTTGAAGATTCTACCTTTACTTTTGATATATGATTATATAGATAGTTTTCACGCTGGTTTGTAATTCTCATACTGCCCTGACGCATATAGTTTGCAGCAGATTTCTGTGGTCTTACGCTCTTTAGGGTTGATCTCATTGCAAAAGCTACAATTAAAGAAATTACTACACCAATACCAATAGCCATAGGAATAAAATACCATTCTAAAGCACTAAAAGGCATATTTCCTTTATCGTAAGGCTTGCCTGTTTCTGCCTGTAGCAAAAACTTATCGCATAAATCTGCAAAGCAATCGAACGCTTCGTAAAATTCATTATCGCTCAGGTAAGGCTTAAATTCTTTTTGCATATAGCTTAAACCTGCATCAGTAAATACATCTATAGCCTCGCCTGTTGTGCTTATTGCCCAATCTCTGTCATCAATGCTTACAAGCAACAGAATACCGTCTATACTATTACCATAGCCATAGCCTGTATAATCAAAAATATCATCTGCTGCTGCCTGTGATGAACGATATCCCTCTAAATCTTCAAGAGTTACTATTACTACATCACATTTATATTCTTCGCTTATATCGTCAAGCTTTTCACGCAAATCATCTTCTTCGCTATTACTAAGCAAGTCTGCCTCGTCTACAAGCCTAGGAGGATGATATACCTCTGCACTGGCACTTATTGCAAACATAGGTACTGTAAACATCAGGCAAATTAACATACTAAGCAAGGCTGTTATTATTCTCTTTTTCATTGTTGAACCCTCCTTATAAAACACCTAGCATTCTTAATAGGAACATTATACCATAAGATGCTACAGACACAGCACCTGCACATATTCCAACAAAACGCCAGAACGCAGCCTTATCACAAGGAAGATTACCTACAAACTTACCTGTTTGACCGTTCATTGCAAAAACATATTTTTCGCCATTATATGTAGTATTCAAAATCCATACAGGATACAAAGCATATTTTGCTCTACCATTATTTGTATTAATATAAGAGCTTTCTGTAATTACGCTACTATAGCCTGTTACAGTATTTTTAAAGTTTTCTTCTGTGCTGTGCTTTACACGCTCGTTAGCACGAGTAATACATTCCTGTGCTGTTACGTCATATTTATCTGCAAAATAGCCAGACAAATATGCAGTCTGAAAATCAACAGCCTCTGCAATATTGTATGGTTCTATAGACTCCATTAAATCATCAGCCATTTTGCTTGAACCGTCAGCAGGGATATTATCAAACGCAATAAAACCCTCTCTCATTACGGAATAATACTGTGTTTCTGTATATCTATAGTCGCCACGTCTCCAGCTACGTACACGAGTTGCTTTATAACGTATGCTTGCATTAACATCAGCATCAAATAACCAGAATGGCACATAAATACCCTTTATCTCATCAATGTGATTTTGGTCTTTGAACACCTTTGGTAAAAAGTGCTTACCTTTAAGGTGTTTGTTAAGGCTCTCTTTTGCCATATTTTTATCAAGCTTAAATGGAATAATCAAATCAGGGCGAAGTGCTCCTGCAAATTGACCCTTTAGAATTACATGGTTACCACAGTATGGACAATCAACTGTACCAGTTGTGTCCTCTTCACCTACTATTTCAGCACCACAGTTTTTACATTCATAGCCTGCTAACCCTTCTGTTTCGTCTGTGCTCCAAGAGTCGGTAGGCATATTCCAATTCATATTATCAGGCTGTTGAGTTTTTAAATCCTCGTCATAAGCCTTTAGTGTTTCTACATCAAAATCACTGCCACAGTAGGAGCATTTCATTTTTTGCAGATTAGGGTTAAATTCAATTTCGCCACCACAGTTAGGACATTGATATTCCGTTACTGCTGCCATAATATCATCTCCGTTTTTTATGATAATCTTTCTGTATACCTCTAAACAGAACAAGCGATTGTTTTTGGCAAAAAGCAAGCAAAAAAACAATCTTTACTTTGCTATATTAACATATTATGAAGAAAAACTCAATAGATTTACCCCTGTAGTAATTTGAATTTAAAAAAAGAAAAGTTGACGAGTTGATTAAATTGGAATTTGCAGGGGCGTTGCCCC
>JAZSEI010000150.1:0-25243 GCA_045531635.1 Acutalibacteraceae bacterium | reverse complement strand
AGGGGATTTCGAAATTCCCTCCCTTACAATCTTTGCTTACTTTCTTTTGTAAGAAAGTAAGAGCCTGTACGGCTTGAGTACTATTAAAAATAAAAAGTTTTATATATTAAAATAGTTTGTAAGATCATAAAATCTAAGCTTATAAATAAAAGCAAGAAAGACACCGACACATTATATGTGTCCCTAATAAAAAATACTTTAATCTAGTACAAACTAATTATAAACTATAAAACCATAGTGTTATGCTATAAGCCACCAGAGTGCCACTCTGACCGACAAAATCCAATTGACATATCAACTTCTTTTTACAAAAATTTTAACTAAATCTCACACAAGCTTGAATTTATGAAATAAGTTTTATATAAAATAAGATTGTTATTTTTAATTCAATGTTGTATAATATTACCAATACTCGTTAAGGAGGTTAAATATATGCTAAGCCAATTTAGAAAAACTAAAATTATTTGTACTATGGGTCCTGCTACTGATGACGACAAGGTTTTGCGTGCCTTAATTAAAGGTGGTATGAATGTTGCCAGAATCAATATGTCGCATGGTACTCATGAGGAGCAAAAAAGAAGAATAGATAAAATAAAGCAATTCAGAGAAGAACTTAAAAAGCCTGTTGCAATATTACTAGACACAAAAGGACCTGAAATAAGAACAGGACTTTTCAAAAACGGTAAAGAGCTTTTACAGACTGGTCAAACCTTTACCTTTACAACTAATGAATATGACGGTGACGACAAATGCTGTTCAATTTCGTTTAAGGGCTTACCAAAAGATCTTAAAACTGGTGACAAGATACTTGTAGATGATGGTCTGATAGAGATGGTTGTACAAAATCTTACAGACACAGATATTGAATGTAAGGTTATAAACGAGGGTTATATTACTTCTCGAAAAGGTATCAATGTACCTGGCGTTAGTCTTTCTCTACCTTTTATCAGCGAAACAGACAAGGCTGACATCGCATTTGGTGTAGAGCAGGATTTAGACTTTATCGCAGCGTCATTTACTCGTACACCCGAGGATATTTTCCAGCTAAGACACGAGCTTGCTCTTAATAACTGCGATGATATGCGTATTATTGCTAAAATAGAAAACGAAGAGGGCGTACACAATATTGATGAAATCATCAGAGCCTCTGACGGTATTATGGTAGCACGAGGTGATATGGGTGTTGAAATTCCTCTTGAGGATGTTCCTGTAATTCAGAAAAGACTTATCAAAAAAGCATACGCAGCTGGAAAGCAGGTTATTACAGCAACACAGATGCTTGACTCTATGGTTAAAAACCCACGACCAACCCGAGCAGAAACAACAGACGTTGCCAACGCTATTTATGACGGTACAAGTGCAATTATGCTAAGTGGAGAAACTGCTGCTGGTGATTACCCTGTAGAGGCACTTCATATAATGGATGTTATCGCAAGAAGAACCGAGCGTGATATTAACTATGTTAAGAAGTTCAGCAAAAGAGATATTACAGAGCGTCCAGATGTAACATCAGCTATATCTCACGCAACCTGTACTACTGCACATGACCTTGGAGCTGTTGCGATTATGACAGTGTCAAAATCTGGCTTAACAGCAAGAGAAATTTCAAAGTACCGTCCAGCTTGCCCAATTATATGTGGTACAACCTCGCCAAAGGTAAGACGCCAGATGAATCTATCATGGGGTGTTGTGCCTATAATGGTTGAGGAACAGAAAAACACCGACGCACTTTTTGAGCATATAGTTAAGGTTGCTCAGGGTGAAAATCTAGTAAAGAGTGGCGACCTTGTTGTTATTACTGCTGGTATTCCTCTTGGTGTATCTGGTACAACAAATATGCTAAAGGTTCACCTTGTTGGTAATGTACTAGTTACAGGTACACCTGTAAACAACAGAAATTACTGTGGTCACCTATGCGTTTGTGCTACAGAAAAAGAAGCTGAAAACAACTTTAACGCAGGCGATATTCTTGTTATTTCAAAGACCTCTAATAATATTCTACCACTGCTTAGAACAGCTGGTGGTATTATCACCGAGCAAGACGGTATGTCATCACACGCTGCAATTGTTGCAATGGCTTTGGATAAGCCTGTTATTATCGGTGCTAAAAATGCAACTAAGCTACTTAAAACCGGCACAATAGTTAAGATTGACGGTGCAAGAGGCTTAGTATTCAACGCCACAGGCAAAAATGCTTGTGATATTCAATAAGCTTTAATTAGATATTCTAAGTATTAATCCTGAATAAAAAACTCAACGCCCTTAATTTACATTAATAGTAAGTTTAAGGGCGTTTGCTATCATATGATTTAATGGCTTTTTTGACATAATAAAGAAATGATTATAAAAATATAACGACACTCTAAAAAAATGTCGTTAAAATAGAGTTTGCTACTATTGAAATGAATTATCACATTGGTACTATGAAACACACGCTTTTGCTCGTATGAAGTTTTTCTTTACACAAATGAACTGAAGCACAAATTAGGCTCATATACAGACAAGGCGTACTTCATATGGCGTACTCTACTTCATTTCTTCATACGCTACAAGCGTTCTTCATTCAAAAATCCCCTTTTGTCTTTTACAAAAGGGGATTTTTGTTGGCCCACCCGGCAGGAATCGAACCTGCAAAGCCAGAGTCGGAGTCTGATATAATATCCATTTTATTACGGGCAGATATATTATTGCATTGGTAATATCTATTTTAGTAATATCTTGTATAACTATACTGAGTATTAGTAATATCGAGTTAGTCACAATATCGAGAATTAGATATATAAAGTATTAGCCATCTAGCTAAATTTAAACAGCAAAACAGGCGACGCTTATTATAAGCATCGCCTGTAAAAAATGCTAATTAGATAAGCTCGATAACAGCCATCTCTGCTGCGTCACCACGACGTGGTCCAAGCTTTGTAATACGAGTGTAACCACCGTTTTTATCTGCATACTTAGGTGCAATCTCTTTAAATAGCTTTGTAGCAACGTCTTCCTTTGTTACAAAAGACATAACCATACGCTTGTTGTGTAGGCTTTCTACCTTAGCTATTGTAATCATTTTCTCTGCCATAGCTCTAACTTCTTTAGCACGAGTTAATGTTGTTTCGATTTTTCCGTTTTCAAAAAGGAAAGTAACCATGCCTCTTAGCATTGCTATTCTGTGAGAAGTAGCTCTTCCCAACTTTCTTGTACCTGGCATTGTAATTCACTCCTTTGCATAAGTTTTATATTTTAGTTAATTATTCTTCTTCACTTTGTAGAGAGAAGCCTAGTGACTCTAGCTTGTCAATAACTTCCTCTAAAGACTTTCGTCCAAGGTTACGAACCTTCATCATATCGTCCTGAGACTTGTTGATAAGATCCTCAACTGTATTAATACCTGCACGCTTTAGGCAGTTGAAAGAACGAACAGAAAGATCTAGCTCTTCAATAGTCATTTCAAGAACCTTCTCTTTGCCCTTATCGTCTTTTTCTACCATAACTTCAGTGTTAGAACCCTTGTCTGAAAGATATACAAACAGATTCAGGTGCTCAGTTAGAACCTTAGCAGCTAGTGATACTGCCTCTTGAGCAGTAATAACACCGTTAGTCCAAACATCTAATGATAGCTTATCGTAGTCAGTAATCTGACCAACACGAGTGTTCTCAACTGTATAGTTCACCTTTAGTACAGGTGTATAGATTGAGTCAATTGGCAATAATCCGATAACATTATTGCTCATAAGCGCCTTATTACGCTCTCCCGGAACATAACCTCTGCCCTTATCAAGAGTAATTTCCATATAAAGCTTTGCATCGTCATCAAGAGTAGCAATATGCATTTCAGGATTTAGAATTTCTACCTCGCTGTCAGCAATGATAGATGCTGCAGTAACCACGCATGGTCCCTCAGCATTAATCTCTACTGTTTTCTCACCGTTACAGTTCAGCTTAGCAGTAAGACCCTTCATGTTAAGAACGATCTGAGTTACATCTTCTTTTACACCAGGAATTGTAGAAAATTCGTGTAATACACCGTTAATCTTAATAGATTTAACAGCTACACCCTCTAGTGAAGAAAGAAGAACTCGTCTAAGGCTATTACCAAGTGTGTTGCCAAAGCCTCTTTCTAGTGGCTCAACAACAAATCTACCGTAGGAACCATCCTCGGACAAATTTTCAACATCTATTCTTGGCTTTTCAATTTCTATCATCAGCGAACCTCCTATTTGTATTCGACGGCATTACGCCACAAATATGTGTAAACCTACAATAATAAAATCAGGATTACTTGGAGTACAACTCAACGATAAGATGCTCTTCAACTGGGAAGTCGATATCTTCTCTCTCAGGAGCAGCTATAACCTTACCACCTAGTAGGTCAGCATCCTTCTCTAACCACTTTGGAGCAGCGATTGCCTTTGATTCGCCCTCTGCAATAGCCTTAAATCTATTTGTAGCACGGCTCTTCTCAGAAACCTTAATTACATCGCCAACTTTAATTAGGTATGAAGGGATGTTAACCTTCTTACCATTTACTGTAAAGTGTGCGTGGCTAACAAGCTGTCTAGCCTCTCTTCTTGTTGAAGCTAGTCCTAGTCTAAAGATAACGTTATCAAGTCTACGCTCGATAGTTGTTAGTAGAACTGTACCTGTTTTGCCCTCTGCCTTAGCAGCCTGGTCATAATAATGACGGAACTGCTTCTCCATAATACCATATATAAACTTAACCTTCTGCTTCTCTGTTAGCTGTAGGCTATACTCGCTCTTCTTTCTTCTAGCGTTACCGTTAGGATTTCTGTTAGAAGTTTTCTTGTTGTAGCCCATAACAGAAGGCTCAATGCCAAGTGTTCTGCAACGCTTAGCGATTGGCTGCATATTCTTTGCCATAAGTATTTCCTCCTTCTATCTGTTATACACGTCTTCTCTTTGGAGGACGACATCCGTTGTGAGGAATTGGAGTAACATCTTTAATCATGTTAACCTCAAGACCTGCTGACTGTAAAGCTCTGATTGCAGCTTCTCTACCTGCACCAGGACCCTTTACATATACTTCAACTGTCTTCATACCGTGCTCCATAGCTGCTTTAGCTGCTGTTTCTGCTGCTGACTGAGCTGCGAAAGGAGTAGATTTTCTTGAACCTCTCAAGCCTAACTCGCCGGCACTTGCCCATGAAATAGCATTGCCCTGTGTATCTGTAATTGTTACGATTGTGTTGTTAAATGTTGACTGAATGTGTGCTGCACCACGCTCAATATTTTTACGCTCACGGCGTCTACGCACTGCAGTCTTCTTACCCTTAGGTGCTGCCATTGGTCAGTTCCCTCCTTACTTCTTCTTGTTAGCCATTGTCTTTCTTGGGCCTTTACGAGTACGAGCGTTTGTCTTTGAACGCTGACCTCTTACTGGTAGACCCTTACGGTGACGAACACCACGATAACAGCCAATTTCGATTAGTCTTTTAATATCAAATGCAATATCACGTCGTAGGTCACCCTCAACAACGCAGTTACGGTCAATATATTCTCTTAGCTTTGAAACCTCATCCTCTGTTAGATCTCTAACACGAGTATCAGGATTAATACCTGTTGCAGCAATTATGTCACTTGCAGTTTTGCGTCCGATACCATAAATATAAGTTAAGCCGATCTCAACTCTTTTATCTCTTGGTAAATCTACACCTGCTATACGAGCCATATGTTGCACCTCCATCATAATTAGTCAATATTTTTATTATAGTATATTTGTTATTATTTGTCAACGATTATTTAAATTAACCTTGACGCTGCTTGTGCTTTGGGTTTTCGCAGATAACCATTACCTTACCCTTACGCTTAATAACCTTGCACTTGTCGCAAATTTTCTTTACTGAAGGTCTGACTTTCATTGTGTAATCATTCCTTTCTTTAAAATAAAAGTCTTAATTCTAAATTATTTACTACGCCATGTAATACGGCCACGATTTAAGTCATAAGGTGACATTTCAACTGTTACCTTATCGCCAGGTAAAATTCTGATGAAGTTCATTCTTAATTTACCTGAAATTACTGCCAATATTATATGTCCGTTTGGAAGCTCTACTTTAAACTGTGCGTTTGGTAGTGCCTCAACTACTTTACCCTCAATCTCAATTACATCTTGCTTAGACATAATTCATATCCTCCTTACGGTAAATCACTCAAAATTAAATCGATGTAAAACCCTTCTGAATTCCTTGTTAGTTTTAATCTTAGTCAAGTCTACCTCATAAGAGGTTTCACTTAAATGCTTAAGCTTTTTTGTCTTTTGCTTTTCAAGCGGTCTGTGCTTGCCGTCGCATATCGTTGCACAGGCTCCCTCAACCTTTGTAACAACAAAGAAAGTGTTTTTATCTCTACCTGCTGTAGATTTAACAATCTGACCTGCTTTCATTAAACATCACCTCTTAATCAGGTATTGTCATTATAACAGGACCGTTTGGTGTAATTGCAACTGTGTGTTCAAAGTGAGCAGCCAGACTGCCGTCTGTTGTAACTGTTGTCCAGTCGTCATCAAGAACCCTAACATTATGCGTACCTGCTGTGATCATCGGCTCAATAGCGATTGTCATACCAGGCATTAATCTTACACCTCTACCTGCAGTACCGTAATTGGGTACACTAGGATCTTCGTGTAATTTCGCACCTACTCCATGGCCGACAAAATCTCGTACCACCGAGTAACTGCGATCTTCGACATACCTTTGCACTGCATTTCCTATATCTCCTACTCTGTTACCTGCAACAGCCTGCTTAATACCTTCGTACAAGCTTTCTTCTGTTGCCTTTAACAAAGCCTTAGCCTCATCAGAAATATCACCACACGCAAATGTGTAAGCATTGTCACCATGAAAGCCATTTATAAAGGCACCAACATCAATGCTGACAATATCACCACTTTTTAATATTTGCTTCTTACTTGGTATGCCATGGATAACCACATCATTCACTGAAATACACGCACTTGCCGGAAATCCGCCATAACCCAGGAACGAAGGTGTAGCACCCTGCTCCTGGATATATTTGCGTACTATGTCATCAATTTCTTTTGTTGACACGCCGGGCTGTACAGCCTTGCCGGCAATCTTTAGTGCATTAGCAGAAATTCTGCAAGCCTCACGCATTAAATCTAATTCGCGTTTAGTCTTAAGCACTATCATTATATTAATCCTCTAGCTCCTTAAGAATAAGTGAAGTAATAGTAGCAATTTCGTTCTTGCCATCTACTACAGCAAGCTTACCCTGCTTTTCGTAATAATCCTTAAGTGGCTCAGTCTCTTCATGATAAACCTTTAGACGAGAATTTACTGTGTCTGGGTGGTCGTCCTTGCGTTGAACAAGGGCACCTGTACAAAAGTTGCACACGCCTTCTTTACTTGGTTTTTTAAACTCAAGGTGATAGCTTGCACCACACTTTTCACAAACACGGCGTCCGGACATTCTCTTGATGATTTCTTCATCTGGCACTTCAATATCAACAACCTTGTTGATAACAACGCCCATTTCGTCCAGAGCCTCGGCCTGAGGGATAGTTCTTGGGAAACCGTCTAGGATAAATCCGTTCTGACAGTCATTCTCAGCTAGTCTTTCTTTAATAATGCCTATTACAACATCATCAGGAACTAGCTGGCCAGCGTCCATATAAGACTTAGCTTTTAGACCCATCTCTGTACCGCTTTTCAACGCTGCACGGATAATGTTACCCGTAGAGATAGTTGGAATATTTAGATATTCACAAATCTTCTCTGCCTGTGTGCCTTTACCAGCACCAGGTGCACCTAATAAAATTATATTCATAATCTTCTCCTCCAATGCTTAATCTAGGAAGCCTTTATAATGACGCATCATCATCTGTGACTCCATCTGCTTAACTGTTTCTAGACAAACACCAACTACGATGATAATTGATGTACCGCCAAGTGACATAGCAGACATACCTGTTAGATTACCATAGATAATTGGAATAATTGCGATTACTGCTAAGAATAAAGCACCGATTAGTGTAATTCTTGACAAAATCTTTGCAATAAAATCAGAAGTTGGCTTACCAGGACGGATACCTGGAATTGTACCGTTGTTCTGACGAAGATTATTTGACATTTCAATTGGATTATACTGAATTGATGTATAGAAATAAGCAAACAATATAATCATTATGAAATATAATGTAGCATAAACCCAACTATCCTGTCTGAATAACTCTAAGAAGTTTACCCAAGCACCTTTAGCGTTTGGTGTAAATAGTCTTATAGTTGATGGGATAGATAGAATTGAGCTAGCGAAGATAATTGGTAGAACGCCGCCTAAACCAACCTTGATTGGTAGGTGACTGCTCTGACCACCATACATCTTTCTGCCTACAACTCTTTTAGCATACTGAATTGGAATTCTTCTTTCTGCATCCTGCATAAATGTGATAACCCACATAACTGCAAGGAAGATAACAACAAATAGTGGAACAAGTACAAAGTACTGTGTAGCACCGTTTAGAGCCATCTTGAAGAAGTCAACTAGCTGTGTAACGATTAGTGGGAAACGAGCGATAATACCAGCGAACAATATTATTGAAATACCGTTACCAATACCATACTGGTTAATCTGCTCACCCATCCACATTACTAGTGCAGTACCTGCTGTAAATACAAGTACAATTACTACTGCTGAGAAGATGAAGTCAAAGCCCTGTCTGTAGCTTACAACATTACTCTTATATAGGAATACATAGAAAGCTATACCCTGAATTAGACCAAGAATAACTGTTGTGTATCTTGTAATTGTTGCAAGCTTCTTTCTGCCCTCTTCGCCCTCTTTAGCTAAACGCTCAAGATAAGGGATAGCAACAGAAAGTAGCTGAATGATGATTGAGCTGTTGATGTATGGAGTAACGCCCATTGCGAACAATGTTGCGTTAGCAAACGCACCACCTGACAATGTGTCTAGGTAAGCAAACATTGAGCCTTCCTGTGTAAGGCTGCTCATTGTTGCCTGTAGTGCTGCCATATCCAGAAATGGAACAGGGATAACTGAACCAATTCTGAATACGATTATCATTAATAGAGTAAATAGTAGCTTCTTACGAAGGTCAGGAACCTTAAAAGCATTACTAATGGTTTTTAACATCAAACCACCTCTGCCTTTCCGCCTGCTGCCTCAATCTTTTCCTTTGCAGAAGCGGAATATGCAGCAACCTTTACGTCTAATTTCTTTGTAAGATTACCATTACCTAAAACCTTAATGCCGTCAAATGAGTTCTTTACCAAGCCAGCCTCGATTAGTGCATTTGTATCTACTACAGCACCATCTTCAAACTTGTTAAGGCTGCCAACATTTACTGTAACGATTGTCTTAGCAAAAATGTTGTTAAAGCCTCTCTTTGGTAGACGTCTCTGCATTGGCATCTGGCCACCCTCAAAGCCTGGTCTTACGCCACCGCCTGATCTAGCCTTTTGTCCTTTGTGACCCTTACCTGCTGTTTTACCCTGGCCTGAACCGTGACCACGACCGATACGCTTTACGGCTTTCTTAGAACCCTCAACAGGTGATAGTTCATGCAACTTCATATCTAGAGCACCTCCTTGCTTACGCTTCGCTTACCTCGATAAGGTGAGCTATTTTAGCAACCTTACCTTTAGTCTGAGGATTGTCTGGCTGTGTTGTAACGTCGCCAATTTTCTTCAGACCAAGTGCCTGGGCTGTTGCAATTTGGTCTTTTTTACAGCCTATAAGACTTCTTACAAGCTTAATATTTACATTTGCCATCTTGCTGCCCTCCTATTATAAAATCTCTTTAACTGACTTGCCACGAATTGCAGCAATTTCTTCAGCTGAACGTAGTGAAGCAAGACCTGCTAGTGTTGCTCTAACTACATTGCAAGGGTTATTTGATCTTAACGCCTTTGTTCTGATGTCCTTAATACCTACAGCCTCGATAACTGCACGAACAGGACCACCAGCGATAACACCAGTACCGGCAGCAGCAGGCTTCATAAGAACTCTACCTGCACCGAATTCGCCGATAACCTCGTGAGGGATTGTTGTGCCCTTTAGAGAAACCTTAATTAGGTTCTTCTTAGCATCCTCAATACCCTTACGGATAGCGTCTGGAACCTCGCCTGCTTTACCAATACCAAAGCCTACGATTCCGTTGCCGTCGCCTACTACTACTAGAGCAGCAAACTTGAAGATACGGCCACCCTTAACTGTTTTTGATACACGGTTGATTGTAACAACACGCTCTTGCAAATCTAATGTTGATGCGTCAATAATAGCCAAAGTTATTTCCTCCCCTTCTTAGAACTTGAGGCCGCCCTGGCGAGCGCCTTCGGCCAATTCCTTGACACGGCCGTGATAGATGTATCCACCGCGGTCAAATACTACCTCGGTGATGCCTTTGTCAGCAGCCTTCTTAGCGATAGCCTCGCCAACCTTGAAAGCTGCCTCTTTGTTGCTTCCATTACCGTCTAATTCTAGAGAAGAAGCTGCTGCAAGAGTAACACCATTTACGTCATCAATAATCTGAGCGTAAATGTTTGTGTTAGAGCGGAACACGTTTAGGCGTGGGCATTCTGCACTACCGCTGATCTTGCTGCGTACTCTAGTATGACGCTTTAAACGGGCTTTATTTTTATCTGCCTTTGATACCATTATGTTTCACTCCTTAATTATTTCTTACCTTTACCAGCTTTACCTTCTTTACGACGAATAACTTCGTCAGCGTACTTAATACCCTTGCCCTTATATGGCTCTGGTGGACGCTTCTCTCTGATCTCAGCTGCCATCTGACCAACCTTCTGCTTGTCAGCACCTGAAACGATGATTGTGTTAGCATCTGGAGCTTCGATAGTAACATCTGCTGTATCTGTGAAGATTACCTGGTGTGAATAGCCAAGGTTCATAACTAGCTCCTTGCCCTTCTTCTGTACACGGTAACCAACACCCTTAATTTCTAGCTTCTTCTGATAGCCCTCTGTTACACCTGTAACCATATTAGCAACAAGTGAACGAGTTAGGCCGTGAAGAGCTCTGTTTTGCTTAATAGCCTTTGGTGACTTATCGTCTGGAACCTTAATTTCTACAGCCTCAGCTGTGATCTCAACGATCATATTTGGGTGAATCTTCTGTGTTAGAGTACCCTTTGGTCCCTTTACTGTTAATACACCGTTGTCAAACTTAACGTCAACACCAGCGGGAATATTTATAGGTTTTCTTCCAATTCGAGATAATTTGATTTCCATTTCAGCCAATTCTCGCACCTCCTTACCATACAAATGCTAGGATTTCGCCACCTACGTTTTCTTTACGAGCCTGACGGTCTGTCATAACGCCCTTAGAAGTTGATACGATAGCTACGCCTAGGCCCTTAATAACCTTTGGCATATCCTCTACATTGCTATATCTACGCAAACCTGGCTTAGATACTCTTCTTAAACCTGTGATAACAGGCTTCTTACCCTCAAGATACTTAAGAGTAACAGTAATAACGCCCTGCTTGCCATCTTCAACTACAGTAAAATCTTTAATGTAGCCTTCGTCTAACAAAATCTGGCATATAGCCTTCTTCATATTTGAAGCAGGAATCTCTACAGAATCGTGCTTCGCAGAACTTGCATTACGGATTCTTGTAAGTAAGTCTGCTATTGGATCAGTAATCTGCATAACATTAACCTCCTTCGTTTATTACCAGCTTGCCTTTTTAACGCCTGGAATCTGGCCCTTATAAGCTAACTCTCTGAAACAAATACGGCATACTCCGTACTTACGAAGATAAGCGTGTGGTCTGCCGCAGATGTTGCATCTGTTGTACTCTCTAGTAGAAAACTTCTGTGTTCTCTGCTGCTTAACTTTCATTGCTGTTTTAGCCACGACAATACCTCCTTATTTCGCGAATGGAGCACCCATAAGTGTTAGTAACTCACGAGCCTCTTCGTCTGTCTTAGCGGTAGTAACAAAACAAATGTCCATACCTCTAACCTTATCAATCTTATCATACTCAATCTCAGGGAAGATAAGCTGTTCCTTAAGACCCATGTTGTAGTTACCACGACCGTCAAAGCCATTAGCGTTAATACCTCTGAAGTCACGTACTCTTGGTAGTGCAACATTGAATAGTCTGTCTAGGAACTCATACATTCTCTCGCCTCTTAGTGTAACCTTAGCACCGATTGGCATACCCTCTCTTAGCTTAAAGTTAGCAACTGACTTCTTAGCACGACAGATGTGAGCCTTCTGACCTGTGATAATTCCAAGATCTCTTACTATAGCGTCGATAACCTTTGAGTTCTCTCTAGCCTCGCCAGCACCAACATTAATAACGATTTTGTCTAGCTTTGGAATCTCCATTACGCTTTTATAGGAGAACTTTTCCATAAGTTTTGGTGCAACATCGCTTTTATAAAAGTCTTTTAGTCTTGCCATTTCTTATAATCCTCCTTACAAAATCTGTCCGCATTTTCTGCAGATACGGTTCTTTGAGCCGTCTTCGTTGATCTTATGACCAATACGAGTTGGCTTCTTGCAACGAGGGCAAACGATCTGAACCTTAGATGCATACATAGCACCCTCAGCCTTTACAATACCGCCTGCTTCACCCATTTTTCTTGGCTTGATATGCTTTGATACCATGTTAACGTTCTCTACGATAACCTTGCCTTCTTTTGGGCTAACAGCCATTACTTTACCTTGTTTACCCTTGTTCTTACCGCTTAATACTACAACAGTGTCACCTGTTTTAACATGAACTTTATTTATCATAAGTGAGCACCTCCATTAAAGAACTTCAGGAGCAAGGCTAAGAATCTTCATGTAATCTTTATCACGAAGCTCTCTAGCAACTGGTCCAAAGATACGTGTACCCTTTGGATTCTTGTCTTCCTTAATAATAACAGCTGCATTTTCGTCGAAACGAATATATGTGCCGTCTTCACGACGTACGCCCTTTGCTGAACGTACGATAACTGCTTTAACTACATCGCCTTTTTTAACAACGCCGCCTGGTGCTGCCTTTTTAACAGAAGCAACTACAACGTCGCCGATGTTTGCGTATCTCCTTCTGGTACCGCCGAGAACTCGGATGCACATTAACTCTTTTGCTCCAGTGTTATCGGCAACCTTTAGGTAGGTCTGCTGTTGAATCACAGTAATTCCTCCTTTATAACTTGGGCTAAATTATTTAGCCTTCTCAATAATCTCGACTAGTCTCCATCTCTTATCCTTAGAAAGAGGACGAGTTTGCATAATCTTTACTCTATCGCCAATGCCACACTCGTTGTTCTCGTCATGAACCTTTAGCTTAGCTGTTCTCTTAACAACCTTGTCGTATAGTGGGTGCTTTACGCTATCCTCAATAGCAACTACGATTGTCTTGTCCATTTTGTTGCTAACAACTTTACCTACATTGGTCTTTCTTAGATTTCTTTCACTCATGGCTTAAACCTCCTTCTATTAGGCATTAGCGCTGTTCTTTTCCATCTGTGTAAGTACAGTTTGTACTCTTGCGATGTCCTTTTTAACAGCACTGATACGCATTGGGTTCTCTAGCTGATTTATAGCCAATTGAAAACGAAGGTTAAATAGTTCCTCTTTAAGGCTCTTGAGCTTCTGCTGAAGCTCTTCTGTACTTAAATTTCTTAGCTCTGAAGCCTTCATTATTGCTCACCCTCCGTTTCTTTCTTAACAAATTTACATTTAATTGGTAGCTTATTAGCTGCAAGTCTCATAGCTTCTCTTGCAGTCTCCTCTGATACACCAGCAAGCTCAAACATAATTCTGCCTGGCTTAACTACAGCTACCCAATACTCTGGTGAACCTTTACCTGAACCCATTCGAGTTTCAGCAGGCTTAGCTGTAACTGGCTTATCTGGGAATATTTTAATCCAAACCTTACCGAATCTCTTGCAGTATCTTGTCATAGCGATACGGGCAGCTTCGATTTGGTTTGATGTGATCCAAGAAGGCTCTAATGCCTGTAGACCAAACTCACCGTAAGAAATCTTGTTGCCACGGTAAGCCTTACCTGTCATACGACCTCTGTGTACTCTTCTGTATTTAACACGCTTTGGTAACAGCATTATTTGTTGCCTCCTTCCTTGCGTGGCTTTCTGCTGCGACGATTGTTGTCGTTTGTATTTACGTTAAGAACCTCGCCTCTGTATAGCCATACTTTTACGCCGATACGACCATATGTTGTTGCAGCCTCTGCAAAACCGTAGTCGATGTCTGCTCTTAGTGTCTGTAGTGGAATTGTACCCTCATGGTATGTCTCTGAACGAGCAATTTCTGCACCGCCTAGACGACCTGAACACATGATCTTGATACCCTTAGCACCGAACTTCATAGCTCTGCCGATTGACTGCTTCATAGCACGACGGAATGAAATTCTGTTCTCTAGCTGAGCTGCGATGTTCTCTGCAACTAGCTGAGCGTTAAGATCTGGTGACTTAACCTCTACAACATTTATATTAACTGGTTTACCCAGCATAGCCTCACACTGCTTGCGAAGCTTTTCAATTTCACTACCCTGCTTACCAATTACTAAACCTGGCTTAGCACAGTGAATGTGAACTCTTACTCTTGAAGCGTCACGCTCAATTTCAATCTTAGGAACACCTGCTGCATATAGCTGCTTCTTTAGTGTTTTACGAAGATTATAGTCTTCTACTAGCTGATCACCAAAGTTGCTCTTGCCTGCAAACCAGCGTGAGTCCCAATCTTTAATAACGCCAACACGCATACCGTGTGGATTTACTTTCTGGCCCATTGCAATTCCTCCTTAGATTATTCAGCTTCTTTTAGCACTAATGTGATGTGAGAAGTCTTCTTGTCAATTCTAAATGCACGACCCTGTGCTCTTGGACGAATTCTCTTTAGGGTAGGACCCTGACTTACTGAGCATTCTGCTATATATAGTTTTGATACGTCCATATTGTGATTTGTTTCAGCGTTTGCAATAGCTGATTTTAGCAGCTTTTCCAGTGGCTCGCAAGCGGCCTTAGGAGTGTGCTTTAGAATAGCCATAGCTAGGTCAGCTGGCTTGTTTCTGATTAGATCAAGTACAATCTTAACCTTTCTTGGTGAAATACGGACATATTTTAGATAAGCCCTTGATTCTGCCATGTTAATTATCTCCTTCCGCCTTATTTCTTAGATGTTTTAGAACCGGCGTGACCTCTGTATGTTCTTGTTGGTGCGAACTCGCCTAGCTTGTGACCAACCATATCTTCAGTTACGTAAACCGGTACGTGCTTGCGTCCATCGTGAACTGCAAATGTGTGACCTACGAAAGCAGGGAAAATTGTTGAAGATCTGCTCCAAGTTTTTAGGATCTTCTTTTCGCCAGCTTCGTTCATTTCTAGAACCCTCTTGTATAGTACAGGCTGTACATAAGGTCCCTTTTTAATGCTTCTTCCCATTTGTAAAGCTCCTTTCTGTATGCCTATTACTTACCGTTTCTACGCTTTACAATAAGCTTGTCTGAACGGTTCTTCTTCTTTCTTGTCTTATAGCCAAGTGCTGGTTTACCCCATGGAGTAACAGGACCTGGACGACCGATTGGGCTCTTACCTTCACCACCACCGTGTGGGTGATCGTTAGGGTTCATTACAGAACCTCTTACTGTTGGTCTCCAACCCATGTTACGCTTACGACCAGCCTTACCGATCTTAACGTTCTCATGGTCTGTGTTACTTACCTGGCCAATTGTAGCCATACAGCTTGCTGGTACATTTCTTAGCTCGCCTGATGGAAGTCTTAGAAGAGCCATACCGTTCTCCTTAGCCATTAGCTGAGCCATGTTACCTGCAGCTCTTGCAAGCTGAGCACCCTTACCTGGGTAAAGCTCTACATTGTGGATAAATGTACCTGTTGGAATATTTGCAAGTGGAAGTGCGTTACCTGGCTTGATATCAGCTGATTCACCTGCAACAACCTTATCGCCAACCTTTAGACCGTTAGGTGCTACGATGTAGCTCTTAACGCCATCTTCATACTCTACAAGAGCGATGAATGCTGAACGGTTTGGATCGTACTCTAGTGACTTAACTGTAGCTGGTACGTCGAACTTCTGTCTCTTAAAATCGATAATACGATACTTTCTTCTGTTACCGCCGCCTCTGTGACGAACAGTAATTCTACCGTAGCTATTACGTCCTGCCTTCTTGTTAAGTGGAGCAAGCAAGCTCTTCTCTGGTGCTACCTTTGAAAGAACTGAGTAATCTGTAACAGACATATTACGCCTAGCGTTTGTGGTAGGTTTATATACTTTAATAGCCATTGTCTTTCACTCTCCTCATGATGGCTTTGCGGGAAAATGGCATTCCCATACATTCTGCCTGTTTAAATTTTTAAATTTTTACAGGCTTACATCATGCCTTCAAAAAATTCAATTGGTTTGCTGTCTGCAGTTAGTGTTACGTAAGCCTTTTTCCAGCTCTTTGTGTAACCCTCGTATCTGCCCTGACGGCGAAGCTTGCCACGCATGCTAACTGTGTTAACCTTAGCAACCTTTACCTTGAACAACTCTTCAACTGCCTTAGCAATCTCTATTTTGTTTGCAGCCTTAGCTACCTCAAAAGTGTACTTCTTATCAGCAATACCCATCATACTTTTCTCAGTAACGATTGGTCTGATTACGATATCGTGTGCTAGCATTATGCGTACACCTCCTGAATTTTCTCAACTGCTTCCTTAGCGATAATTAGCTTATCAGCGTTTAGCATATCATAAACGTTTAGCTCGTTTACCTGTGCTGTCTTAACGCCAGGAATGTTTCTTGCTGAGTTGATAACCTTCTTATCAACTGTTGGTAGAACGATTAGAGCCTTCTTCTCACTGCCTACTGCGTTTAGCATAGCTGCGATTGTCTTTGTGCTGAACTTATCTGTAGCGATGTTGTCAATAACAATGATGTCGCTGCTTGCAGCCTTTGCTGAGAAAGCTGACTTCATAGCAAGTCTTCTAACCTTCTTATTTACTGTATAGCTGTAATCTCTTGGCTTTGGAGCAAATACGATACCGCCGTGTCTCCACTGTGGAGCTCTTGTTGAACCCTGTCTAGCGTGACCTGTACCCTTCTGTCTCCATGGCTTTCTACCACCACCAGAAACCTCAGCTCTTGTTAATGCTGACTGTGTGCCCTGACGCTGATTTGCTAGGTAGTTTACTACCATGTGGTGCATAACTGCAGCGTTTGGCTCAATTCCGAATATTGCATCTGAAAGCTCAATTGTTGAAACTTCCTTACCTGCCATATCTAGTACTGCTATATTAGGCATTTAAACTCCTCCTTTCTTACGCCTTTACGGTGTCACGAATTACTACGATGCCACCGTTAGGACCTGGAACAGCGCCCTTAATAGCGATTAGGTTGTTTTCTACATCAACCTTTACTACTGCTAGGTTCTGTACTGTAACTTTTTCTGCGCCTAGGTGACCTGCCATTTTCTTACCCTTCCATACTCTTGAAGGACTTGAACAAGCACCCATAGAACCACCGTGTCTAGCTACTGGACCAGAACCGTGTGTTTCTTTTAGTCTGCTGAAGTTCCAACGCTTAATAACGCCAGCGTAGCCCTTACCTTTGCTTGTGCCAGTAACGTCTACTTTATCTCCAGCTGTAAATACATCTGCCTTTAGAATGTCGCCTACATTGTAAGCATCTACATCTTCAAAACGGAACTCACGAAGTGTTCTCTTTGGAGCAACACCAGCCTTGTCGAAGTGACCCTTCATTGGCTTGTTTACCTTGTGAGCTTTCAAATCGCCATAACCGATCTGAACTGATGCGTATCCGTCGTTTTCAACAGTCTTCTTCTGAGAAACAACACATGGGCCTGCTTCTACAACTGTTACAGGTACAACGTTACCTTTTTCGTCGAAAATCTGTGTCATACCGATTTTCTTACCAATCAGTGCTTTCTGCATTTATAATGCCTCCTATAAGGTTATTGGTTGGCTTTTGCCAACTTGACCCCAACTGTCCGGTTGGTTGGAACTAAGATTAAAGCTTAATCTCGATTTCAACACCAGCAGGGAGTTCTAAGCTCATTAAAGCCTCGACCGTCTTATTTGATGGTCTTAGAATGTCGATTAGTCTCTTATGAGTTCTAATCTCAAACTGCTCACGGCTGTCCTTGTACTTATGAACAGCTCTTAGGATTGTTACAACCTGCTTCTCTGTAGGTAGTGGTACAGGACCTGAAACTCTAGCACCTGTCTTCTTAGCAGTAGCAACTATTCTTTCTGCTGACTGATCTACTAACTGATGGTCGTAACCCTTTAGTCTGATTCTGATTTTTTCCTTGACTGCCACAATCATCGCCTCCTTAAATATTGTTAGTTGGCGGGCAACCCTTCTCTAAGAACTTTACACCCTGCCGGGTGTTTCATCCCTTCCTATTTAAAAACCGGATAGACATAAGTCAACCCGGGAAATAGACGAAAAGCGTCCAAGCCATATTTTTGCACACAGCAACCCTAAGTGCACTAAAAAAATAGTAGCTTGTAATAAACATATTCTCTGTCGCCCGGTTTAAAATCGGACATACTCCACGGAAAAACCGACATCTTTCAGTCGCAACCTCCCGCTTCATCGCATATCTGTCGCAGTCACGCAGGTACTATTATAGCATAAGAGGTATGTTTTTGCAAGCTTTTAGGGTATTTGATGTATATTATCTTAGTAGAATTTATCACGTTTTTTACGTTAGTTTTTATCTATTTTGCACAATACAATTACTGTACATAAACAGCAGATAATACTACCGAGCCTACCATTAATACTACCATTACAATAGCAACTATTCTAACGATAAGCTTTGTTTTTTTATAATTCATATTTTACACCAACCTTTTACTTTTTATTCTTTAATCCTATTATAATATGAAACCTTTTTAAATTCAACTGCTATATTGTACCAAACAATAGCTTTTATTTATTAAAGTTTTGTGTGATGATTTTTTTGAATCACGATTTTTCAAATTAAAGTTTATGTATAAGTTAATGTGTAATTTATATTTATGTGTAATCTATATATAATGTTAGATGTTGCAAAGGCTCTCAATAATCCTTTTAAGAAATTTACAAACCCCAAAAATTAAAACCTTGAGGTTAAATGGTAACACACTTAAACCTCAAGGTATTACAGTAATTTATTATCAGTTATAGCCTACACTCTAATTTACAGACCTTTTGTATCTTAACAAGTTTAATCTACAAAAAGCAACGCAAATCTTCAATAAAGCTTTGCTCCAGCTTTACTATTCTATTTGCAAGGTCTACGCTGTCGGTATTAGCGTGAGTATATTTATTAATGTATCCACTTACATTTTTAATACCCATATTACATCCGTCCATCATTATTTCTGCTGCCTTTTGAGTTTTATTGTCTGTCATCATTTTCACTTCGGTTGTAATAAAGCTCATAGCCTTTGCCATTGTCTGTGGGTCTTTTTCATCACTACCATATTTATTAAGCAAGCTATGACATTCATCGCCTATTTTTATGTGCTTGTCGTTATAATCGTTAATAACATTTTTAAGCTTATCATCTTTAACATAGCCAAGCACCTGCTCCATACTATTTGTAGCACTTTTACAGCCTGCGTTACATTCCTTTAAAAGATTAATTGTATCACTGTTCATAAAATCACCTCTTAAAGCTATTGTTTGTGCTATATATAAATTTATGCCGACAAAGCTTTTGGTAAAAATTGTAATTAATTCTTTTATTTTTCAGCACTCTGTATTATAATTTAGATATATAAAAACTATTTCATTCAAACAAGGGGGTGTAAATATGGCTGATAACCCACATACTGGGCATAGAGATAGACTAAGAAAAAAGTTTTTAGATAATAGCTTTGATAGTCTTGAAACGCACGAAATTTTAGAGCTTATGCTATATTATGGAATACCAAGGAAAGACACTAACCCAATAGCACACAAGCTTATAGATGCCTTTGGTTCACTTTCGGCTGTATTTGACGCACCTATTGATAAACTAAAGGAGCAAGGTATAAGCGAAAACTGTGCTATCTATTTAAAGCTTATTCCACAGATATGCAGACTATATATGGACGATAAGCACAATAACAAGGATAAAATAATCGACATATACAACGCAGGAGAAGTGCTAAAGCACAAGTTTGTAGGCAGAGATTACGAGGCTGTAGTGCTTTTGCTGTTAGATAGTAAATGTAAAGAGGTATTTTGTGGAGTTGTAAGCAAGGGCTCGGTTTCTGCTTGCGAGATTTATGTGCGTAAAGTGATAGAATTAGCCGTTATGTACAATGCAAAATTTGCAGTGCTGGCACATAACCACCCAAGTGGACTTGCATTGCCCTCTAGTGACGATATTCGCACCACTAAAAGAGTGTATCAAGCATTAAGACTAATAGAGGTAGCACTGATTGACCACGTTATAGTTGCAGATGATGATTATGTGTCGCTAAAAGAGTCTGGCTTTATGGACGAGCTGATATATTAATAAAAATATATACAAAAAGTGTAGATAATTAAAAGAACCAATGTTCTCTTTTTATCTATACTTTTTTATTTTTTTGTGCTATACTCTAGTGTGGCATAAAATGTAAAATTAATGCTATTTTATAAATTAAGATAATATAGACTGAAATGGGGTAACATAGATGAAAGAGAAAATTTTAGAATTGATTAATTCTAACGAAGAGATTTTTGGAGATGCATTTTTTAAGAGATATCCTACAGATGAAGAATTACAGAAAGCTGAGAATGATTTAGGTTTTAAAATACCAGAGGAATATGTGTGGTTTATGAAAACATTTGGCTGGGGTGGCTTTTTCTTCGAGTTTTTGGGATACGGCTTTAACGGCTCTGCTATGTTAGTAGAAAAAACATTACAAGAAAGAGAATCTGGATTGCCAGAAAATTTATTGGTTATAGAAAACTGCGATGAATATGTTAACTGCATTGATGTTGTTACTAAAGAGGTAGTGTCATGGAGCTGCTATGATAAAGATGGTGTTATTAAGGTGAACGATAATTTTTATGACTTCTTTTTAGATAACATAGATAATGCTATTGAGAATTATGATGATTTTTAAAGAAAAGGTTAAGCTGTATTAGAATATATAGTAATCGCAAAGCAAGAAAAAGGAGGAGCCTATGGATAAATTTATACTTCATTCTGAATATAAGCCAACTGGTGACCAGCCTAAGGCTATTGATACAATTTGTAAATCAATCGAAAATGGCAACAAAGAGCAAACTCTGCTTGGTGTAACAGGCTCGGGTAAAACCTTTACTATGGCTAATATTATAGCCAGAGAAAACCGTCCTACACTTGTGCTTGCTCATAACAAAACCTTGGCTGCACAGCTATGCAGTGAGTTTAAGGAGTTCTTCCCAGAAAATGCTGTTGAATATTTTGTTTCTTACTACGATTATTATCAGCCAGAGGCGTATATAGCACATACAGATACCTATATTGAAAAAGACAGCTCAATCAACGACGAGATAGACAAGCTACGCCACAGTGCTACACTTGCATTATCTGAAAGACGAGATGTTATAATAGTAGCAAGTGTGTCTTGTATTTACAGCTTGGGTAACCCTATAGATTACCGTAATATGGTTATCTCACTTCGTCCAGGTATGGAAAAGTCAAGGGATGAGCTATTACGAAAATTAGTTGAATTACAATACGAGAGAAACGACATTAACTTTACCCGTAATAAATTCAGAGTGCGTGGCGATGTTGTAGAGATTTACCCTGCAAACAGCGAGGGTAAAATTATAAGGGTAGAGTTTTTTGGAGATGAAATTGACAGAATTACCGAGATAAACGCACTTACAGGAGAGCTGTTTGGTGTACTTAAGCACGCTGCAATCTACCCTGCTTCGCACTACATTGTGCCAAAGGATAAGATGTTTAAAGCGATAAAGGAGCTTGAGGCAGAGCTTGCAGAAAGAAAGAAATTCTTTGAGGACAAGGGCAAGCTTTTAGAGGCACAGCGAATTGACCAACGCACACGCTATGACATAGAAATGCTAGAGGAAATAGGCTTTTGTACAGGTATCGAGAACTATTCAAGAGTTTTATCGGGCAGAGAGCCAGGCTCATCGCCTTATACCCTGCTTGATTACTTCCCAAAGGATTTCTTGTTGTTTGTTGATGAGTCACACGTTACATTGCCACAGGTGCGTGGTATGTTTGCTGGTGACAGAGCAAGAAAAGAAAATCTTATTGAATACGGCTTCAGATTACCATCTGCACGTGATAACCGACCACTTAATTTTGATGAATTTTACGAGAGAATTAATCAGGCTGTGTTTGTAAGTGCAACACCAGGTGATTTAGAGCTTGAAAAGTCAGAGGTAATTGCCGAGCAGGTTATTCGTCCTACTGGCTTGTTAGACCCAGAAATTTCTGTACGACCAATCGACGGACAAATGGACGATTTAGTTTCTGAAATAAATATAAGGGTAGCAAAAAATGAACGCACACTTGTAACAACTCTTACCAAGAAAATGGCAGAGGATTTAACCACATACTTCGAAACAATGGGCATAAAGGTAAGGTATATGCACCACGATGTTGACACTGTGGAACGAATGAAGATAATCAGAGAATTGCGACTTGGCGAATTTGATGTGCTTGTGGGTATTAACCTTTTAAGAGAGGGTCTTGATATTCCAGAGGTTTCGCTTGTGGCAATTTTAGATGCCGACAAAGCTGGATTTTTGCGTAGTGAACGCTCGCTTATTCAGACAATAGGTCGAGCTGCCCGAAACTCACAGGGTACTGTAATAATGTACGCTGATGAAGTAACCCTACAAATGGAAAAGGCTATAAAAGAAACTGAACGCCGTAGGGCAATTCAGCACGCTTATAATGTTGAACACAACATCACACCAAAAACAATCACCAAAAAGGTTGCAGAGGTGCTGGAGATTTCTAAGCGTGACGATGACGACGCTTATAATTCAAAGGGTAAGCGTTTAACAAAGGAAGAAAAGCAGAAGCTTATAGAAGCACTAACAAAAGAGATGAAGGCTGCTGCAAAGCTGTTAGAGTTTGAGCACGCAGCATATTTAAGGGATAAAATTGAAAAACTAAAAGGAAAGAAATAGGTGAAAAGATGGCTAGAAAAAAGGCAACACCCGAATATAGCAACGAAAGCATAACAGTGCTTAAGGGTGCAGACAGAGTAAGAAAACGCCCAGCCGTAATTTTTGGCTCAGACAGCATAGAGGGCTGTCAGCACTCTATCTTTGAAATTCTCTCTAACTCTATAGACGAGGCTAGAGAGGGCTATGGTAGAGAAATTACAATTACTCGCTACGAGGATAACTCGGTAGAGATTGAAGACCACGGTAGAGGTATACCAGTAGACTACAACGAAAAGGAAGGCAGATACAACTGGGATTTAACCTTCTGCGAGCTGTACGCTGGTGGTAAGTATAATAATTCAGAGGGTGAAAACTACGAGTATTCACTTGGTCTTAATGGTCTTGGTCTTTGTGCTACTCAGTATGCATCGCAGTGGATGGACGCAGAGGTTAAGCGTGACGGCTTTAAATATACTCTACATTTTGAAAAGGGCGAAAATATTGGTGGACTTAAAAAGGAAGAATACAAGAAAAAGGACACTGGTACTAAAATCCGTTGGAAGCCCGACCTAGAGGTTTTTACAGACATAAACGTTACAGCCGATTATTACCGTGATATGATTAAACGACAGGCTATTGTAAACGCTGGCGTTAACTTTATTTTCAGAAATCAGGTTAACGGTAAATTCGAGGAAGAAACCTTTAGCTATGTAAACGGTATTACCGACCATGTGCAGGAGCTTGTAGGCGAAAATTCAATTACTACAGTACAAAGCTGGAGTGCCGAGAAAATGGCACAGGATAGAGCCGACAAGCCAGAGTATAAAACAAAAATCAACATAGCATTTGCATTTTCTAACCAAATATCACTTACAGAGTATTACCACAACTCTAGCTTTTTGGAGTATGGTGGTGCACCAGACAAGGCTGTAAGAAATGCATTTAAGTATATAATCAACCAATATCTAAAAACAAATAATAAGTACAATAAAAACGAAAGCCAGATTAAAGACGAAGATGTACTTGACTGCTTAGTGGCTGTTGTTTCGTCTTTCTCTAGCGTTACATCTTACGAAAACCAAACTAAAAAAGCTATTAACAACAAGGGTATTCAGGACGCAATGGTAGAGCTTTTCCGTCATAATCTTGAAATTTACTTTATCGAAAACCCTATTGATGCCGAAAAAATTGCTAATCAGGTTTTAGTAAACAAGCGTAGCCGAGAAAATGCCGAAAAAACAAGAGCTAACCTAAAAAAGAAGCTTACAAGCAATATGGATATGACAAACCGTGTGGCTAAGTTTGTTGATTGCAGAAGTAAAGATACTTCAATCAGAGAAGTATTCATAGTAGAGGGTGACTCGGCTCTTGGTGCCTGTAAGCAAGCACGAGACCCTGACTTTCAAGCTATTATACCAATCAGAGGTAAAATACTTAACTGCTTAAAGGCTGACTACAACAAAATCTTTAAAAGCGAAATTATCACCGACCTTATAAAGGTGCTTGGCTGTGGCGTACAGGTAAGCTCAAAAGCAAACAAAGACCTTGCAAGCTTTGACATTAATCTGCTAAGATGGAACAAGGTTATTATCTGTACCGATGCCGATGTTGACGGATTCCAGATTCGTACACTTTTACTTACAATGATTTATCGCCTTACACCAGACCTTATCGAGGCTGGCAAGGTGTTTATAGCTGAATCACCTTTGTATGAAATTACAACTAAAAAGAATGTATATTTTGCATATACCGAGCAAGAAAAGGAAAAATTCATAAAAGAGATTGGCAACGAGAAGTTTACAATACAGCGTTCAAAGGGTCTTGGTGAAAACGAACCAGATATGATGAACCTTACAACTATGAACCCAGCCACACGCAGACTTATCAAGGTGTTGCCAGATGACGCCGAGAAAACCTCGCAGATGTTTGATATTCTGCTTGGCGATAACCTTGCAGGCAGAAAGCAGTACATTGTTGACCACGGTGCAGAGTATACTGATTCGCTTGATTTGTCTTAATACAAACTTGAATTTGTAGGACTCAATAGAAAAGGAAATTAATTATGAAATATAAAGTGTTGGCGATATGTAAATCATTATTATGGTGTTTTGTGGTTTTGTTATTTCCAATTGCATCAGGAACAATATCGGTAATTTTAGC
>JAZSEI010000090.1:0-3420 GCA_045531635.1 Acutalibacteraceae bacterium | reverse complement strand
ATATTGAGGTATGCCTTGATATGGTAGGAGCTAATATAAAGAAAATATAAACTCATATTGTGAGGGATGTATAAATGGAACAAAACGATAACAGGCGTGACACCGGCAGACAAAAATCAGCTGTTGGTGCCACCCGAAATCGAAATACAAACAGAAATTATAATAACGCTACTTCAAGAGAACGAGCAAAGCGTAGCTATGACTATGGTAAGGATAGAGCAGACAGAGAACGAGATAGATCCTCACGCCGTTACGAAAGAGAAGTAGGTAATTATAAAAAAGATGAATTAAATACTGATGATTACAGTAAAAAATCAACTAAAAGGAATTACAAGCCTAATAGCCGTAGCTACGACTATAACGAAAGCCCGTTTTTCTCGAAAAGCTCGGTTAATGGTAATGTAAAAATAAGAACAAATAGGGCAGACGATTACTTTGAAAACAAGGATTATAAGCCTTGGGATATGGACGATGAGTTTAATATAAGCACCAAAGGAAATACCTCGGGTGAGCGTCCAAGAGTAAAAAGAAAGCTACCGGTAAATGCGTCTAAGCTTGATTCACTTAAAACAGGTGTTGGCAGAGTTTCTAAACGAGTGCTGGCAAGCAGTGGCTCTGATGAAAATTACTATGTAGACGAGCAAGAGTATGACTCAATAGCCGACAACATTAAGAATACACGCAACAACAAAAGGTTGCTGGACGAGCTTAATAATAAGAAAAAACCACTTACTAAAAGACAACGAAAGTTTAAAAATGTAATGTTTGCTTGTGGTATAGCTTTGGGCGTTTTGGTTGTGGGCTTAGTGCTTTCTCTTACTGTATTGTTCAGATGTGAAAAAATTGTTGTAGAGGGCGTTACAAGGTATAAAGAAGCCGATATTATAGCAGCAAGCTCGTTAGGCTATGGCAAGAATATATTCTTAGCAAATAAAACTGTAGCTGCCGATAAAATAGAAGCAATGTATCCTTACATAGAGGAAGCTCAAATTAGATTAAGTATTCCAAATACGCTAAAGATAAATGTTACCGAAGCAACACCTGAGTATTATATACAAGACGGAACACGCTATTACATAATAAGTAAGAATAGTAAGCTGCTTGAACAGGTTATCGAAAGAGATCAGAATATACCTACTATAATCGGCTGTAAGCTAAAAGATCCAAAGGTAGGAGAAACCGTAAATGTAGAGAATAGCAAGGTTATCACTGTGCTTAATCAGGTTGCAGAGAGTATGACTGCTAACGCTGTAACTGGTATAAAAGAAATTAATTTGTCTGATATGGCTAACATAGAGCTTAATTACGAAGACAGAATAACCATTGTAATTGGTATGCCAGAGGATATAAATTATAAAATTCGCACAGCAATGACTATAATTTATACAAAGCTTTCAGAGACTGACAGTGGCAGATTAAATTGCTCTAACCTTGTAGAAAGTAGAACAGATGGTAAGTCAAATCAATCGTCATTCAGACCAAATAATCTTATCGTTGAAGATGTTACTGAGCCTACTACAGAGCTTCCAACCGAAGAATATCAAACCTTTGACGAAACACCGGTAGAAGAAGTTGAAGAAGTAGAAGAGGTTTATGAAGCTGAAGAAACAGAAGAAGTAGAAGAGGTAGAAGTGACAGACGAAACCGAAGAATCTGAAGCTTTAACAGAAACTGAGGTAACCGAATAGCCGTGATTTTATGACTAAGTTTTATCTCTTTTTGATATATAATTAATAAAAAAAGATAATTTTTTGAATTTTTAGTTAATAAATATCAGTAGGTTATTGAAATTTTGCAAGTTATGTGGTAAATTTATATGTAGTGAAGTATAAACTGATATACTAATATAAAATAGACTAATCGACTCTTTTGGAAAGGGTTTAGTAGGAAATTAGGAGGATGTACAGAAATGGCTTTTGAATTAGAAAAAGAATTCACAGATAATGTGCCTGTAATTAAGGTAATAGGTGTAGGTGGCGGCGGTGGTAACGCCGTAAACAGAATGGTAAAAATGGGTGTTCGTTGTGTTGAGTTTATCGCAGTAAACACAGATGACCATGTTCTGCAGTTCTCAAGTGCTGGTCAGAAAATACAAATCGGTGAGAAGATTACCCATGGTAAGGGTGCAGGCTCTAAGCCAGAAGTAGGTATGGAAGCAGCTCAGGAGAATCGTGAAGAGATTCAGGCTGTTTTAAAGGATACTGATATGGTATTTATTACAGCTGGTATGGGTGGCGGAACTGGTACTGGTGCTGCTCCTGTAGTTGCCGAAATTGCTCAGGAAATGGGTATTTTGACAGTTGCTATTGTAACTAAGCCTTTCGCTTTTGAGGGTAAAAGAAGAATGGAGCAGGCAGAGCAGGGTATTGCTCGTTTGCGTGAGCACGTTGATTCACTTATCGTTGTACCAAACGAAAGACTAAAGTTTGCTAGCGAGCAGAGAATTACACTAAAGAATGCATTTGATTTGGCTGATGACGTTCTAAGACAGGGTGTTCAGAGTATTTCTGACCTTATCTTAATCCCAGGTCTTGTAAACCTAGACTTTGCTGACGTAACATCTATCATGAAAGAGGCTGGCTATGCTCATATGGGTATCGGCTTTGCTACAGGTAAAGAGAAGGCAGAAGAGGCAGCTAGAATGGCTATCACAAGCCCACTTCTAGAAACATCAATCGACGGTGCTAAGGGTGTAATTGTAAATATTACAGCTTCTGCTGATATCGGTCTGGACGAAATTTCTCTAGCTTCATCAATGATTACAGATCAGGCAGATTCAGATGCTAACATCATCTGGGGTGCTGTTCTTGATGAGAATATGGAAGACGAGATGAGCGTAACAGTTATTGCTACTGGCTTTGCTTCTGAAGACAAGTTTGTAAGAGCAGAGGAAAAGACTGTAAAAAGATCTCCAATGAGACAGCAGGCTCCTGTTGAAAGAAGACAGGCTCCAACTCCTTCATACAGAGATACAACTCCTGCACCATCAAGAAAGCTAAACGACGCTGATGATGACGATACTTACTACGACATTATGTCAATTTTTAACCGTAAATAATTAATTAATACAATAACAAAAGCCAAAACCACAAAAGCTGGTTTTGGCTTTTTCTTTTTGAGTTATAGAGGACAAATTGGAATTTTTCGGTCAGAGTTGCACTCTGGGGGCTTATAGCATAACACTATAGTTTATATTTAGTTTGTACTAGATTAAAGTGTTTTTTATTAGGGACACATATAATGTGTCGATGTCTTAATTGCTTTTGCAGTAAGCTTGATTTCTATACTCTTACAAACTATTTTTATATATAAAACTTTTTATTTAAAACTTTTTATTTTTATAGTGCTTATGCCGCACGGGCACTCACTTTCTTACAAAAGAAAGTGAGCAAAGATTGTAAGGGAGGGAATTTCGAAATC